>CADBQP010000036.1 GCA_902796835.1 uncultured Bacteroidales bacterium | reverse complement strand
TGCCCAGCCCGATGAAGCCTCGCTGAAAATGCTGCGCCAAGCCATGGAGCGCCTCAAACTCTCGGCACGTGCCTACAACCGCATTCTCAAAGTGGCCCGCACCATTGCCGACCTCGCCGGCTCAGAGAAAGTCGAGTCCATGCACATCGCCGAGGCAATCGGCTATCGGAACTTAGACAGAGGCGACTGGGCGGAACGAGAGATATAAGGAAATACAAAAACAGTAGGCGGTCTTGACGCCATCATCAGTGTGGGTTATAGTGTGAACAGCATGCAACTAAAGACACTTTTCTGATAACAATTATTCTCACGACCATGAAAAAGGACTATCTGTTCAGATTCGAAGACTACAGCTACAAGGAATGTGAAGTGACGGGGCGCGACATGGGCGGAACCGAAGTCTATGAAATCCTCTTGTCGATGCTGAAACCGGGGGCGGTGGAGTGGCCCCTGAACGGAAGCACGCCCAACCATAGCATTGTGGTGGAGGCTGTGGGCGAAGACAATGTGAGCCTCGCCGTGACAAATGTGGCCGGCACCTGTAGCCACCCCACCCTGCATGCAGGGGAAACTTATTCAGACAGCTACATGTATGGTGAATGGAGCTACTCGTGCAATCTTTCGCTTACCGAGGCCGATGAAGCCGCAATCACGGCGTTTCTGCCTGAACATGCCCTGAAGAAGGCCGAGACCTTTGAGGGCCCTGTATGGCAAAAGCGGCAACTCTATGAGAATGCCGCCCGCCTGGGGAGTTCCGAGGCATGGGCCTGGCTTGTACGTCTCGCCCTCTCGGCCGACAACGGACGGTGGGGCCCCGAGCTCCCTAAGGCGCGCGACCTGGTGGAGAAGGCCATCAAGCGCGGCGCAGGACAGATGGCGCAAGAGGCCTACGAAGCCCGCGAAACCTTCTATGTGACAGACGGAGTGCTCCGGGGCGTATATCGCGGCGGAAAGGTGCTCATGGTGCCCAAGTGCGTACACACCATTGCTGCCTACTGCTTTTCGCGCTGCCTCTACCAAATTGAGAAGCTCGTAATTTCGCCCTCGGTGACTACCATCAAGAAGGGGGCCTTCGAGAATTGCAAATTCGTGAAAGAGATTGAAATCCAAGGCCCCACGCTGATAGAAGATGACGCTTTCCTCAGATGCAGGAACCTCAGAAGAATCGCGCTCGCTGCAACGGCAAAAATCGAACAGGCCTCTCTTCAGAGCCTCAACAGAGAGAACGTAGAGGTGGTGAGGCTACCATGAAGAATACCCACTTGAAAGTTTCGCGGCACTACGGGTAACAACGCGAGGCAGTATGCGTCCGTATCTTTGCAGCCGAAAACAAAACACACAAAATAAGGCAGTAAAGATATGGATATTTTTGAAAAACTTCGCTCTGGTGCCGATGGCACTTGCAGGAGGGATTCTCCGTGATTCCAGGTGCCTCAAACCCCGACTACATTAAGGAAAACATCGAGGTATTCGACTTCGCCCTCTCAAACCACGAAATGCTCCGCATACGCCAGCTTAACAAAGAGAAGCGCTACTTTAACATTTCGTATGAAGACCAAAAAAAGTGGTTCTCGCAATGGAACCCCACCGACTGACGGTCTCCCTTCTCTCCCCCCACTCCATCCGACGCCCCTGACGCCCGCCCATCAAGGGGCGTCTCTGCTTTGGCAAGCTTGCAATATTGCCACAAAAAAAGTACAATAGGTCTAAATATACTAAAGATTTGTCTTACTGAACCAAAAAGCAGGGGCGTAGACTTGTTCCCATATGCAAGAGTTATTAAACTTGCCGCATGGACACCACAAGTGTTCAACCTAAAGAACTATTTTGCAGCCGTGGCGAAGGCTCATGCAGCGTCGCCACGGTTTTTTGCTGCGACATTGAAAAAAGAGTTGGCCCGACAGTTTAAACTATCGAGCCAACTCTTTAAACTGCAAAGCCAACAATTCTTACGCCC
The DNA here is from genome assembly GCA_902796835.1 of uncultured Bacteroidales bacterium. GTDB lineage: Bacteria > Bacteroidota > Bacteroidia > Bacteroidales > Bacteroidaceae > Alloprevotella. The sequence goes on along the minus strand of CADBQP010000036.1, from coordinate 26,926 downwards.
AACGAAAGAAAGGAGGACGTCCCCCAAAGGGCCGCCCTCCTTTCTGTGAACAAACAGATGACCGAGGTCTAACGAACTTCCACGTTCATCATTTTGCTGATTTTCTCCTTGATATCCTGCAACTCCTTCCACTGGGCAGGTGTATAGTCGCCCTCCTTCAGGTTTTTGTAGAGCTTATCCCAGTCGGCATCCATCTGAAAAACTTTTTCCAGTGCCTCAAACTTTTCGGCGTCAGAGAGTTTGCCGGCCTTGTTCTTTTCGTCAAGGTCAACCATGTAGTCATAAATTTCCTTGGCAGCTTCAATGGCATTCTTGGCCTCAGCCGAGCCTCCATCTTCTGCGGCAGCCTCTGCAGCCTCGGCGCCAGCTGCTCCGCTGGCAGCGCCCTTGTTGCCGCACGAAATGAAGCACACGCCTATCAAAAGGGCACAAATCACTGCAAAAATGCTCTTTTTCATAATCATAAGGTATTTAGGTTAATAAATAAAAAAAAGAAACGGTATCGGTGCAAATATACTACAACTTACACAACCGCCATGCAAAACAGAAGAAAGCAGAGACTACTGCGACAAATCGTCTCGACGGGCCAGAGCCGTAGCCACCGCATAGGCTGTGGACCAGGCTGCCTGAAAATTGAAGCCGCCCGTCACCCCATCAATGTCGAGCACCTCGCCGGCAAAATAGAGACGCGGATTTTTGCGGCTCTGCAAAGTGGCGGGGTTGACGTCGGCCAGCGAAACGCCCCCACAAGTAACAAATTCCTCCTTGAATATGCCTCGCCCCGAAATGGGATAGGTGTCGTTGCTAAGGGTGTTGACCATCCTGTTAAGGTCGCGCCGCGAAAGTTCGGCCCAGCGTTTTTCGCCGCGTTCGGGCAGAGCACGTTGCAACAGGTGGTGCCACAACCTTTGCGGCAGGCCTCCGGGCGCAAGCGAACTCAAAAGCTTGCGTCTATGCTCCTGCATGGTTTTGTGCAGCAATGAGAGTGTCTGCTCGTCGTTCATGGCAAGCCAATTGATGCGCAGGGGGCAGGCATATTGGCAGTCGTGCAAATGGCGGGCAGCATAGCTCGAAAGGCGAAGCGTGGCCGGACCGCTCACACCCCAGTGGGTTATGAGCAAGGTGCCGCTGGCCACATGCTTGGTGCCGGGCAGTCCCATCTCAACTTGCTCCACCACCGTGCCCATGAGGCTGCGCAGCGAGGCGTCGGCAATGCTAAGCGCGAAGAGCGAGGGCACGGGCGGCTCAATGTGGAGGCCGCAATCGGCAAGCCACTGCAGGCCTTCGGCCCGCGGCTGACCGCCCACAGTGATGCACACGGCATCGAAATCGGCAAGCTCACCGAGGCTCGAAATCCTGGATTGCAGAATGAGTTTCACACCAAGATTTCTTGCATGGCACAAAAAGCAATCGATTATGGCTTGGGAATCCTGAGTCTGCGGAAACACGCACTCGTCGGCCTGCACCACAAGAGGCACGCCATGGCTCTCAAACCAACTATAGGCTTGCTCAGGACCAAAGGTTTTAAGGAGTCGGCGCATGAGACGTGCTCCGCGGGGATAGACACTCTCAAGACTCCTGACAGAACGGAAGGTGTTGGTGCAGTTGCAGCGCCCGCCACCCGAAACAGCAACCTTGCGCAAAGGGCGCAAGGCGCTTTCGAAGATGGTGACGTCGGCGACGGGGCACATCTCCTTGAGATTGATGGCCAGAAAAAAGCCTGCCGCCCCACCGCCCACAATGGCTACACGCATGGGGTGGTGATTGTTTTTAGGAATGTTGCAGATACCACTGATAGAGCTTCTTCACACCATCGGCAAGTTCCACTTTGTGGTGCCAGCCCAGCCGGTGGAGCTTCGACACGTCAATGAGTTTGCGCGGCGTGCCGTCGGGCTTGGTGGAATCCCAAAGCAAGGTGCCCTCAAAGCCCACTGCATTGATCACCATTTGGGCCACATCGCGAATGGTATGCTCTATGCCTGTGCCCACGTTGATGTGGCAGTTGCGAATTTCGGTGGCGCCGGGCTCGTAGGTATCTTTGAAATCTACGTTGAGCAGCACGTGCACACTGGCATCGGCCATGTCTTCGCTCCAAAGGAACTCGCGCAGCGGGGTGCCTGTGCCCCATAGTGTGACTTCGCCGGGACGGATGCCATACTTCTGCAACACCTCCAAAATTTCGGCTTCGGTGGCGTTGGTGCCCTCAATACCTTCAACGGGGCGGGCGTCTAAATCGCTACGCACGGCCTGCCAATTTCCTTCGCCCAAGCATCGGGCCAGATGCACCTTGCGAATCATGGCGGGCAGCACATGGCTGCGCTCCAGGTGGAAGTTATCGTTGGGCCCATAGAGGTTGGTGGGCATCACGGCAATGTAGTTGCAACCATATTGCAGCGAGAAACTTTCACACATTTTGAGGCCGGCAATCTTGGCAATGGCATAGGGTTCGTTGGTATACTCCAGCTCGCTCGTGAGCAGCGCCTCCTCGGTCATGGGCTGAGGCGCCATGCGCGGATAGATGCAGGTGCTACCCAGAAAGAGCAACTTTTTAACCCCATGGCGATAGCTCTCGCCGATGACATTTTGTTGTATTTGGAGGTTCTGATAGATGAAGTCGGCCCTATAGCGCAGGTTGGCCATGATGCCGCCTACATGGGCGGCGGCCAGCACCACTGCTTCGGGGCGCTCCTGGTCGAAAAACTGGCGTACGGCCACACCGTCGAGCAGGTCGAGCTCCTTGTGTGTGCGACCTACAAGGTTGGTATAGCCACGCTGCAAAAGGTTGTTCCAAATGGCCGAGCCCACCAGTCCGCGGTGGCCGGCCACATAGATTTTAGCGTCTAAGGGAAGCATAGCTTTTTATGTATGGGGACGTGCTTAGAGTTCTTGTTTAGCCCTGAGATAGAGCTTCTTGGTGAAACGAAGGTCGTGTTGCACCATGATGTGCACCAGTTCCTTGAACGACGTCTTGCGAGGATTCCAGCCCAAAAGGGTCTTGGCCTTTGTGGGGTCGCCTAGGAGTTGGTCTACCTCGCTGGGACGGAAGTATTTGGGATCAACCTCTACGATGACCTTTCCAGTCTTCGTATCAATGCCCTTTTCGGCCACACCCTCGCCTTCCCACTTCAGCTCGATGCCCACTTCGGCAAAGGCCAGCTGGCAAAACTCACGCACGGTGTGGTATTCGCCGGTGGCAATGACAAAGTCTTCGGGCACGTCTTGCTGCAGAATGAGCCACATGCACTCCACATAGTCCTTGGCATAGCCCCAGTCGCGCAGCGAATTGAGGTTGCCCAAATAGAGCTTGTCTTGGAAGCCCTGCGCAATGCGAGCGGCTGCCAGCGTGATTTTGCGCGTAACGAAGGTTTCGCCGCGACGCTCGCTCTCGTGGTTGAAGAGAATGCCATTGACGCAGAACATGCCATAGCTTTCGCGATAGTTCTTCACTATCCAATAGCCATACTGCTTGGCCACGCCATAGGGCGAACGCGGATAGAACGGAGTGGTCTCCTTTTGAGGCACTTCCTGCACCAGTCCGAACAGTTCGGAGGTGGAAGCCTGATAGATGCGGCAGCTTTTGTCGAGTCCGCAAATGCGAACGGCTTCGAGCAGACGGAGCACACCCATGGCATCGGCATCGGCCGTATATTCGGGCACGTCAAACGACACCTTGACGTGGCTCTGGGCGGCAAGGTTATAGATTTCGGTGGGTTTCACTTCGCCAATGATGCGAATGAGCGAACTCGAGTCGGTCATGTCGCCCCAATGCAGGTTGACGAGGCGGGCCTTCTTCATGTCGCGCACCCACTCGTCGAGATAAAGATGCTCAATGCGCCCGGTATTAAACGACGACGAACGGCGCAGTATGCCATGCACTTCATAGCCCTTCGTCAAAAGGAACTCAGCCAAGAACGAGCCGTCCTGGCCCGTGATGCCTGTAATCAATGCTACTTTTTTCATATTTATTAATTTATATTTGGATTTGGAGGCAAAGATACGCATTTCCTGAAACTTCTCTATACACGAGACAAGCAAAATTCAGCGGCTGCCCACCATTCCATAAAACCCGACGGGAGAAACGATTTCCCGAAACAGGGACTCGTTTCTCCCGTCATAAAGAGATGTATGATGAAAAGGTTCTGATTACTTCGCGAACTTATAGGAGCGGACAACGCCCTTGTTCTGCATCTTCACCACATAGGTGCCTTTGGCCAGACGGGCCACGTCGAGGCTGCGGGGGTTGGCGTTGGCAAACATCACGAGCTTGCCGTCGGCGCTATAGACCCAAGCCTTTTCTACATTGCTCAGTTCGAGTTTGCCTTCCACGAATTGGGCCTGCGATGCCACTCCACTTCCAGAGACGGGCTTGATGCCAGTGAGGTCGGAGGCTTCGGGCTCGTCGGCAACGCCTTGGTCGCGTGTGATGACAGGATGGCGCTCCTCGTTGTTGCCCGACACTTCAACTCCAAGATCGAGGGTGAAGCCCTTAGCCGTGAGACCGGTGGCTCCTGGGTGGGCAGCCCATGCATCGGTGAAGACAATGCGGATGCGGGTGATGCCACGCACAGCATCGTCGGGCACCTTGAATGTGAAAGGTACGAGCGGACTTCTGGAATATCCATTGGCATGGAGGGGCGAGGTAGCCACACCTTCCACGTTTTCGGGGCTATTGTTGGTGTTGGGCGTGCCTTGCTCCACAATGAGCTCGTCGCCACCGCCCGAGAAATTGCCGTCGATGTTCCAGTCAGCATAGGCTTTCATGATGCACCATTGCAGACCGTCGCTGGCATTGTTCCACACGTAGGAGAGGGTTATTTCGTCGCCCTGATTTACCTTGAGCACATTGTTGGTGGCATCAATGTAATTGGTGTTGTCAGGACACTTCGTGCCTTCGTAGGCCAAGTCTTGCGTAGTGGCTCCAGTCGTGGTTACGCTGGTGAGATAGCGCGAAGCGATGGCCGTTTGATAGCCATCTGCGCTCGAGTTGATAACGCTTTCGCCATAAACCACATCGCCCGTGGCAGCACCGGCAGGAGCATTTGGATTGCGCCCCACCTGCACCCATACGGGTTCGCCATAGGTCTTCATGTCGGTAGACACGGCACGCACACCAAACCATGGGTCTTCGTCGGTGGCCATGAGCTTGTTGCCCACAAAGGCCGACCATCCCTGCACGTGGCTAACCACCGACACCCGGCCATCGGCGCCATTCTTGTAGAGCACTTCAAAATGGTCGATGTTGGCTTCGTCATTATAGGTAAGGCCATAGGGCGAGGCACCAAGCTGGTTGACGTCCCAGATGAGTTTCACGCTAAGCATGGTCTTTGTTTCTTTCTTCACCTCGGCCACGAGGTCCTTCACGGGAGCAGGAGTAGCCTGCACGGCATCGTTCAGCTGCAAGTTACCCACCAGCACTTTGTAGTTGGGCTCATCACCCTTTACGCGCAGACCGATGTAGTCTATCTGGCTGCTGGCTGTAAGACCGTCGAGAGTAATCTTCTTCTCCTCCCAGGCAGCGCCCGAGGTGGAACCTACGGCATATTCCTTCCACTCTTCGCCCACTTTGAGGATGAGGTAGAGATGGGTGGGTGTCTCGCCCTCCTTGAGGGTCTTGACTGCTACTTTGGCATAGGGCTGACCGGAGTTGCCTGTGAGCCTGGTGCGAAACATCACGATATCGGTTCCCGTGGCCGTAGCTGTGCCCTCAAGGCGCAGGCAAGAGCCTCCCATATAGGAATCTTCAACGGTGAAGTTGGGTTGGATGGCGCTGCTCACGGTGGTGGTGCCAGCGTTATATACAAGCCATCGATAGGTGGGCACGAGGTCTTGCGAAGACAAATTGTACCATGCCGTGTGAGTTTGCTTGCCCTTATAGTTGTAAACCTCTCCTACTCCGGTGTTGAAATAGGTGTGGAAGGGAAGTTTGCCCTGCAGTGTAGAGCGCTCGGGGAAGTAGGTGGCCAAGCCGCCGAAGGTGGAAAGAGGCGGTGTGGTGCCGTTCCATCCCCACTCATTGCCCGTGTTGCGCATGGTGGGACGGTTCGCCGGGTTGCGGTTTCCACCCGACATGGCGCGCTCGAGCAATGCCTGATAGTTTTCCTGGAATTCGCGCGAGTCATTGCCCGTGTTGTTGCTCCAGAAACGGCTGTTAGCATGCTCTCCCCACAACACTGCACCAATGTTGCGTCCGCTAAGATTGGTCCACGAACGGTTCATCGTCACAATCCACGCACCGGCATAAAGACCATCGGTTGTACCCAACGCATTGTTGGCTACCGTCTCCGAGTTAGACATGGCGTATGAGCTGATGAAGTTTCCGTTAGAATAGTTAAGGAAGGCGTCTGCAGTACGTCCTTCGGAATTTCCGAAGATGTAGTTGGCATTTTGAGCAGTAAGGCTGTTAAGGCTAGTGTAGATGCCCACATGAAAATTCTTAAATCCACGAGCCTCGGCTTCCTTGTAAAGGGCCTTGTGGAATGCGACTACATCGGCCTGGGAATAGGAATTGTCCTCCCAGTTGTAGTTAATGCCATCGGCACCGAGATACTGCAGGATGCTGATGAGGGGCTTCACATACTTGAAAGAGCCGTCGACATTCTTTTCGGTGATGAGCTTGCTATAGGCCTTATCGCCCGAACCAACTGTCCAGCTCTCGAAAAACTTGATGCCCGAGAGAATGTCGGTGCCGTTTTGGTGGGCGGCATCAACCCAAGCTCCGGGAGCAGAGAAGAGACCATGGTTCCACGAGCCAAAGAGGTGAGTATAGTTCCAGAGCGAATAGGTATCATCGCCTACGTTGGTTCCAGGAAATCCACCAATTCCTTTTGCCGTACCCATGGGGAGGTTCATCCACAGACGGCGGGTGTTCTTCACACTGGGTAGGAGCTGACTGGCCTGGTCGTCAATGAGAGCACGAGGACGCACATGGGAACGCACAAACTCGAGGTCCCACTTGTTGAATCCTGCAGCCTCAAACTCAGCTGCAGTGGGATATTCGCGTCCTGCCTGCTGGGCGTTGTAGAACAGTTCAAGGAAGTTGCTGTCGCTAAAGGGGGTGAAGTCATAGACTTCGTTTTGTGCCTGCACTGTTGGTATCGCGGAGAATCCGAGGGCGCAGAGCAACAAGGAGAGTAAAAACTTTTTCATAGAATTAAATTGATTATAATGTGATTTACGGCGCAAATAAAAGAAGCAGTGTGAGCGCAGAACCAGTCTGTGCTCACGCTGCCTTATGCTACTTTCAGAAGTTGGAACCTTCTACATCCCACCACAGGCGTGTAGACTGCCAGTCTTCGCCGCCCAAGGCTTCGAGACCCGTAGCCTCTATGTCGCGCACCGATGAGTCATCGGTATTGGGAAACACCATGCGGCGAATAAGGTCGCCCGTGCGCAGGGTGCCATCGCCCTCGTCGGCATTAAGCACTGGGAACATCTTTGGATAGCCGGTTCGACGCAGATCAGTCCAAGGCTCAAACGAGAAGGGGAAGGCAGCGATATATTTCTGCGTGATAATCTTTTCGAGTTTAATCTCGTTGCTGTCGCCATCGTTCCACTTCACGCCGATTTTTGTGACACTCGGCATGTTGGGAGTGATACCAAAGTGGTCAATGTAGGTATAATCAACCGGAGTTTCTTGTGCCATATAGTCGTTCATCATTTCCTGATAAGGTGTCATACCTGCGTAGTCTTCGGCACGTGGGTCAAGACTAGCGTGCCTAATTCCTTCTTCATAGAATGTTTTGGCATCGCCTTCCATGTTCCAGCCACGTAAAGCACCCTCTGCACGCATGAAGAGCACCTCGGACAGTTTGAAGATGTAGAGCGGTGCCGGGCTGATAGCATCGGGATAGAAGCGGCTCGAAGCCAGCATACGGTTGAGAGCGTCGCTCTGCCCCTGGCCAGGTTTAATGCCCTCACGAAGGCCCACCACCTTTGACTCGGCAGGCAGGACGTCGCCCGTCTGAGAATTGACGATGTCGATATGGTTGGGAGCGAACACGTAGTAAAGATAAGGATGGTTCAGGCTATGGAGCAGGCTCTCGAACGAAGCGCTCAGGCGGGCATCGTTCCAAGTGTTCCAAATCGTGACGAGGGGATTGTCGAAGCCTATGAGCATGGGGTCGATCACGATTTCTTGAGCATATTTTTCAACCACGCCAGAGGCCACAGCTTCCTCGGCCCACTTCTGGGCCAAGGCAGGATTGACCTTGGCCGTGTGGATGGCCAGACGCAACTTCAGCGAATTGGCAAAGCGAATCCAAATGTCGAAACCGGTGCTAACGTCAAAGAATTCACGCGTCAGTACCGTGTAGTCGCCCATGAGCATTGCTACCTCATCCTTATACCAACCGGGGCGCTGTTCAAAGTGTTGCAGGCAGGCTACGATGGTGTCGATATTTTCTACAATTTTTGTGTAAATGTGCTCCAAACTGTTATATGCGAAGGGCGCTTTCTGCTGGTTTACCTTAAAGTTATCATATGGGAAGGGACCATAAATGTCGGCCACCTCTTGAGAGGCGAGGTCGTACATGAGCAGATAGACAGCCTTGAGTTCAGGAATACTATCGACGAGCGGATGGTTAATGATGGGAGCCACCGCATTCTTCACCATGAGATAAGTACTGTTGGGGCCGGCATTAAACTCCTGACTGATGGCATACGACGAAGTCAGTGTGCCATACATAAAGTCGAAGTGAGGCACAGTGATATACTGCGCATAGATGTCGGTGGCCAGGCTGAACTGACGCTGGTAGGCATGGGGCCCAGGCACATCACCGTTCTTTCCGCCACGCAATGCATACTGCCCGGTTATGGCCTGCTGCAGATATATCTCTAAGCGTTTCTTTGCCGAATCAACACCAGCCTTGGTTATCTCGCGGTTGAAGTCGATGTGGTCGGGGTTACCGTGATAGGTTGAGTCTTCTACCACAATCTGGCCTGGCAGAAACTCGTCGGCAGGTTCGTCGTAGTCCATGCAAGAGGGCATGGCAAAAATGGCAAATGCTGCGACAAGGGCACTATATATAATATTGTGTTTCATATCTTGTTAGTTGATTGAATTGGTGAATAGTTTTCCGCTTAGAAATTAAGTTTCACGTTGAAACCAAACGAACGTGTCGGGGGCAGGTTGAAAAGCTCGAAACCCATAAGGTTTTGGTTGGTCGAGAGCGACACGTCTGGATCGACGGGGGCATCCTTATAGAGGAAGAAGAGATTTCGCGCAATGAATGAGAGACTCAAGTTCTTGCCCTCGCCAAAGAGGTCGCGGAAAGTATAGGCCAGCGAAAGTTCGCGCAGGCGGAAGTTTGTGGCGCTATATACATAGTTGGGCGAATACTGATTGCCATTGGCGCCCACGGTCTTATAATAGTTTTCCACACCGATGAGGCGGCCCGAACCATCGGGCAGATACATGGCGGGAGTGCCGTCGGCCAAATATAGATTGTTGCGCTCTGCATTAAGGCGGGCATCGGCACTACGCTGCGAGAAGCCCATTTCATCGAGATAGGCCTCGGTGAGTGAAATAACCTTGCCGCCAATGCGACCATTGATGAGGAAGGAAAGTTGGAAGTCTTTATAATTAATAGTGTTGCTCCAACCCAGCTGCACTTTGGAGTGCATGTTGCCTATCTTACGTGTGTAGCGGTTTTCCTTGATCATGTTGCCCGACTCGGTAAGGTAGATTGTGCCGTCTTCGTTGCGTTTGAGTTCACGAATATACATATCGCCCATCGAACCGCCCTCAAGGAAACGGACACGCACACCGGCCACATCGCTATAAATGAGTTTTTCGCTGCCGTCAGGATTGTACGAAGTGCGCAAAATCTTGTTGTCGTTGTAAGACATGTTGAGCGAAGTGCGCCAGCGCCAATCGTTGCCAAAGCGGAAGTTATAGCCAAGCGTGGTCTCAAAACCGGTGTTGCGCACACGGGCCGAATTGACAGGCTCTGGCACACCGCTGGCATTGCCGGCAATCATATAAAGGTGGTCAACCACAGCATTATAGAACGTAAAGTCGAAGCTCAGGCGATTGTCGAAGAAAAGCATTTCGGTACCCACCTCAAACGACTTGGTTTTTTCAGGAATGGGGTTTTCGAACGAAGCCCACTGACTGCGCTCCAGAGCTCCGGTCATCCAATTGATTGATGCCTGGTCGTAAACCATATTGGGAATGCTGTTACCCACTTCAGAATAAGACATGCGCAGTTTGAAATAATTCCACCATTCGGGCAACTTGGCAAGGTCGCTGATCAGGGCATTGGCGCCTACGCTAAAGTAGCCATAATTGTCGGACGTGCCGCGGTCGCGGAACTGACGGAAGGCACGATACCAGTCTTGACGATAGGAGAAGTCTACATAAACTTTTTCCTGCCACCCTAATTGAGCAGTGAAGAGTGCAGCCTTATCCCAATCGGAATGTTTGCTAGGTCGTGTAACTCCAGTGCCACCGGCACGGGTATCGAAAATGTTGATATAGTTGGAGAGTTGCTGACGCCCTACAAAGACTGCCGTAGCACGATCTACATAAGTGCTGACGCCGCTCGTCTTACGCGTATGACCCACCCAACCGGCTGTGGCGCTCACGCTCCAGTCTTCGTTGAAGGTCTTGTTATAAGAGAGCAAGAAGTCTGTGTAAAGGTCGGTAATGGAACTGTTGCCACGATTATAGGTTCCGTAATCGTAGATGTCGGACGGCCCCCATGTTGAAGCATAACGATGACCCTCAGAGTTTATCTTTGTGTGGTCGAAGTTTACGCGAGCCTGGAAGGTCAGTCCGTCCCAAATGTCAACTGTTCCTGCAAATCCTCCATACACACGGTCTTCCTTGTTAATGTTCTCGGTGCGGTTGAGCAGCCAATAGGGGTTGTTCTGACGGGGAGCGGCATAAATCCAATTTTGCATGGGACCCTTCAAGGGTACTCGCTCAAAAACTTTCTCGTACAGGGGACCGTTGGCACCCACACCGGCAGGCACATAACGCTCCTGGAGTCCCGAAAGCCACTCGCCATTCTCGATGGCATAATGACTTTTATAGTAGCTCATGTCTATATTACGCGGTGTAAGATATAGGTGATAGATGGGGTTTAGCACGGTGCCGCCGCCAAGACGGTTCTTCGTCTTGGTCTGCACATAATTGAGCGAAGCGTCGATTTTCACTCGCTTCCAAAACTTGTAGGTTTGGCGGAAGGCTATGGTGTTTCTATTGTAATTATTGTTGTCTATCAAGCCTTCGGAATGAGAATTGGCAAAAGACACATAGGTTTGAATCTTTTCTGTTCCACCAGCCAGCGAAAGAGAGTTGTTGGTGGTCCAACCCGTGCGATAAAAATCATCTACCGTATTCTTTCCTTTGTTTGTAAGGTGCAACTCGCGAGGAGAAATGCCATATTCTGCATTTCCGCCACCCATGGCAGAGAGGGGGCTGTCGGCAATCTTGCCACCCCAGCCATTGGCCTCACCCAGTGTTCCATCGGGGTTGACAGGAGCACCATAAGTGTTTTGAATTTTGGGAGTCAGCAGGGGCACGTCGATGGTGATGTTTCCGGAATAGTTGACAGAAAGAGTGCCTTCCCTACCCTTTTTGGTGGTAATCATGAGTACACCATTGGCAGCTCGCGATCCATAAAGGGCTGCCGCATTGGCTCCCTTAAGCACGTTAATACTCTCAATATCGTCGGGGTTAATCATCGACAAAGGGTCGCCACCTTCGGCCGAGCGCTCATAAGCCAATTGGGCAGGGTCGGAAATTCCGCCGCCGCGCTGGTCATTGTTCATGGGAACACCATCGACTACAATGAGCGGATTGCTACTACCGTTGAGCGACTTAAGACCACGAAGCACAATCTTCGAGGCTCCACCAGCACCGCCGGCACTGGGCGTAATCGTAACGCCAGAGATTTTTCCTTCGAGCGAATTGGCTAGGTTAACGTCTTGCACTCTCATGAGGTCTTCACTCTTAATTTGTTGGGTGGCATAGGTAAGCGACTTTTCCTTGCGCACTATACCCATGGCCGTCACTACGGCTTCGCCCAGCATATTATCGTCTTCTAGACGAATGGTGAGAGGTTGGCCCTCCCATTTTACAACTTGCGTCTTACAGCCGATATAAGACACCCGCAACTGGGTGCCGACTGCTATGCCGTCAATGCTGAAACGGCCGTTGGCATCGGCCAAAAATGTGCGACGGGTATTTACCACCACAATGGAGGCGCCTGGCAACGGCTCATCGCGTTCGTCGAGCACCACGCCCGAAGCTTTTTGGGATTGTTGCATTTCCTGCGCTTCAGCACGGGCCTCTGTGGGGTATGCAAATGATAGTACGCCCACTACGGCACACAGAAGAAGCATGCAAATAGAATGGTGATGTTTCATCATAGTATTAATTATTGTTGATTATTTTTTAGACAATCATTTTGGATTAGGGAAGATAGTTTAGTCCCCCTAATTGGGTGTGTCTTTCATATGTTTGGGTACAAAAATATGAAATAAGTTGTATTGAGTGCTATTTTGGCTATTCTTTTTTACACTTTTGATGGTCCTGGCGGAGGGTGCGCAACGGATGCGTGATGCGCTTGCGCAATTTCCAGCGATGATCATGCCGACGCTTTTGGGCCTTCAGTTTTGCTGCATCAGAGTTGGGGCGACGGGCAGCAGCCACATAGGCATCAGCCACAAAGTCGAAAAGATTGTAGTCACCAGTAAAGCGCGTCAAGTTTTCAAAAACCGCGGTTTCATCGACGTTTTTTTTGCAGTCAAAAAAGGTTATGCGATTGTTGTCAATGAGAGAGAAACGCTCGATGCCTCTCTTTTCGAGGTCCACAAGCACATTGGTTTGGTTAAGATCGTGATGAAACACTCCAAGGCCATGGAGATGGGCCACAAACGTGGCAAAATCGACAGCCAGGCATTTATCGAAGGGTTCTGTCAGGTAGAAGGCAGTTGAAAGTGGGGTAAGTTCGGTGCACTCCGTCACCAAAAAGGAATGGCGCAGAGCACCGTAGCTCCACACTTCGGAATAGGCCAAAGGAAGAGGGGACTGAATGCCTAATTCACGCAATCTGAGAGTATTGAAAAAGGCTGCATGCGCTTTTCCCTTTCTAAAAATCATGGTTCCTAATAACTGCAGCCACTTGGGTTTTCCAAATCGCTTCACTGCGAGCCGCTTGCCACTAGGGAGCTCGAACAATCTTACATCATTCCGGCCATGATGGACAAGTTGCCCGTGAGTATCGAACACCTCTGGCAAAAGTTCCACGAATTTTTGCGTTTCTTCGTCGGAGCAAAAATTCGAGAAATATGTGTAGTATTTGTGTAGAAAAGCCATGAACTACAAAACTTCTATTCAAAACAAGCTCACTGTGAAGCTTTTGCCGTGGAAAGGATGCGGTCTATGCGATCGAGTATTTTTGCGGGTCTTATATTCGATAGACACCGATAGTCACCAAACCGACAGGGCTTTTTTCCATAGATGGAACAGGGGCGACACGGGAGGTCTTCTTGCACCACGTTATCGGCGGATTGGCCATATCCCATAAAACCGGCAAAAGGATGCGTACCCCCCCAGATGCTCACGACTGGTGTTCCCGCCAGCGAGGCAAGGTGCATGTTGGCGCTGTCCATTGACACTACAGCATGGATTTGAGCCATGAGGGCTATTTCTTCGCCTAAGTTTTTGGCGATATCGCACACGAAAACCAGGTTTTCCAACTGCCAAGTTTCTCTCAAGGCCTTCATTTCTTTTGGACTTCCAAAAAGATAGATTTTTCCATCGGGATGGCGCTTAATAAATAGATCCGCCACCTGCCGCATCAGGTCGATGGGATAGATTTTTCCACGATGTGCCGCAAAGGGGGCTATGCCCAGCGAGGGCACATCGGCCTTTTTCTCCCGTTGAGTTGGTTGGTAGTCAATTGTGACAGGGAAACCCAACTTTCGAAACACTTCTGCGTAGCGAGAAAACTGACTTTTAAGAGGCTTTATACTACCATGTTTATGCTTCGTAAGCGCCCGCTTTTGGCAGCGCCCCTTAGCGATATGCCTACAAGAAAGACCTGCGAAGCGCAACACCGAGCGCAGAAACATCGTACGAAGCACATCGTGAAGGTCGGCCACATGAGTCACCTTCATGGCGCGCAACTTCTGAGCCAAACGCCACAAGCCGGCTATACCTTTATATTCGCCCTTGATATCGGCCTCCAAAAAGACAACATTCGGAGGCATCTGCTCAAAAAGAGGAGCCATAAAGGGCTTCGAGACGAAGAGAAAATCCACGTCAGGATATTGCCGCGCCACACTGTCGACAACGGGCACCGTCATGGCCACATCGCCCAGTGCAGAAAAGCGGAGAATGGCTATTTTCATGGCAGTTGAGCTAATAGAAGCTTAAACAAAGCCGACGACTCACTGATTCTACATTTTACTTCTTGCCGTACAGAACAGGATTGGTGCTCGGGTCGTTATAGAGTTTCATCTGCTTGTAGAGTTTCATGTATTTGCGACCGGCGGCTATGTCGTCGAGCAAAGCATCTATGGCTTTCGAAAGGTCTTGTTGTTGAGTGAGTAACACGGCCAATTTATCGGCGCAACGCTCGCGATGGTCTTCGCTTGCATCAGTGCGCTCAGCTTGTTCGCGCATATGCCAGATTTTGAGCTCCAGAATGCTCAGGCGGTCTACAGCCCACGCCGGTGTCTCAGTGTTGATTGTGGCATTAGGCAGGGGCAATACCTCACGGTAGCTTTCAAGGAAATAACTGTCTATTCGCTCCACCAGGTCGGTGCGGTCTTGATTACTCTTGTCAATACGGCGCTTGAGGGCAACCGCCTCAACAGGGTTTATTTCTGGGTCGCGGATAAGGTCCTCAAGATGCCACTGCACAGCATCAATCCAACATTTTGTATAAAGATCGTATTCAATCCCTCCTGGGACAAATGGATTTTTCATGGGTGCGTCCACATTGTCGGTCACGTGATAGTCGACCACAGCCTGCTTAAATATGGAGCGTGCTTTTTCGGTGAATGTCATGTAGATTATATGTTTTATTTGATTTAATGTTCAAAACTCTGCAAATATAAAGAGTTTTTTCGTGAATACAACATGCAAACATATAAATATTTCTTAACTTTGCACATTGGATTATGGTAGATGTAATTATTATTTTTATTCTTGTGGCCATAAACGGCTTTTTCTCATTGTCAGAAGTTGCCTTGATTTCTGCCCGACGTTCCAAGCTTCAGTCGGAAGCCAAAGCCGGAAGCCGAGCTGCCCGCGCCGCCCTCGAACTGCAAGACAACCCCGACAAATATCTCTCCACTTGTCAGATTGGCATCACCGTAGTGTCGATTCTCACTGGTATCTATTCTGGCGAGCGTCTAGCCGATGATTTTTCCTATTGGCTCACCTCTTTGGGCATAGCGGCATCTTTAGCGCCAGGTATTTCGAAGACTATCATCGTTATCGTAGCTACCTATTTGCAGGTGGAGCTTGGAGAATTGTTTCCCAAGCGCATAGCCATCGACTTGGCCGAGCCGTTGGCGCGCGCCGTGGCCCCCTTCATGCTTTTTTTGGCCAATGTAACAAAACCCGTTGTGTGGTTTCTCACAGTCAACACAGAAATACTGACAAAAATTCTTCACCTGCACCCCACCGACCAAAAGGTGACCGAAGAAGAAGTTAAGACCATCATTGAGGAAGGCACACGCAGCGGCGAGGTGCAAGAGGTAGAACAGGACATCATGGAGCGCGTACTCTTTTTAGGCGACCAAAAGGTAGAATCGCTCATGACGCGGCTTCCCGACCTCAAGGTGCTTGACGTGTCAATGACATGCGAGGAAGTGGAACGCATCCTCCATGAAAATTCCTTTGCCAACTATCCAGTAGTCGATGGTTCTATGGAGCATGTGGTTGGTATCGTTTCGCTCAAGGAACTGGTGCTCATTGTAGGCAAACCTGATTTTGACCTTCGCAGCGTAACTCGTGAGCCCGTATACTTTCCTGAGAACATGACCGTCTATAAGGCCCTTGAAGAACTGAAAAAATCTCATCTCAACTGCTCGCTTGTTTGCGATGAATTTGGCTCAATAGCTGGTATCATTGCCTTGAAAGACATTCTCGAAGGTCTGGTGGGAAGCATTGACGAACCCGAAGACATGCCCGACATCATCGAGGCCAAGGACAAACAGAGCTGGGTGGTAAGCGGACAATGCCTGTTCTACGACTTCCTGGAATTTTTCGACATGGAGAACGACTACACCACTGAATACACCACCGTCGGAGGACTTATTCTTGAGGAATTAGAACACATTCCTCATGAGGGCGAACGCATTTTGTGGAAGAACTTCTCTCTGCAAGTGCTCGAAATGGACGGAGCCCGCATCCACAAAGTGTTGGCTAAACGACTGCCGCCTGAATTAGACCAGGAAGCATAAACGAAAAAAAGACCATATTTTTGTCTTTTTAAGATATTTTAGTATTTTTGTACGCAAAATGGGGGAAAGCCAAAGTTTTCATACAGAGCATTCCACTTTCCCTGTTACCCCACAAGAATACTTTTTTCACTATGTCTCCTATCATACTATTTAAGTTATTGGGCTCGCTGGCACTCCTTATGTTCGGCATGAAGCTCATGAGCGAGAGCCTGCAGAAAATGGCAGGTAGCCAGTTGCGCCACGTGCTTGGCACAATGACGAAAAACCGCTTTACAGGCATGCTCACCGGAGTTTTCGTAACAGCATCGGTGCAGTCGTCTACCGCCACGACCATCATGACCGTGTCGTTTGTCAACGCCGGTCTGCTCACTCTGGCCCAGGCCATTAGCGTCATAATGGGCGCCAACATAGGAACCACGCTCACCGCATGGATTATAGCAGCCGGCGCTACATTCAACATCACCGACTTCGTCTATCCGGCCTTTTTCATTGCTGTAATCCTCATATACAGCAAGCGCCGTCGTAGCGTAGGAGACTTCATCTTTGGTGTGGCCTTCATGATTTTGGGTCTCGGCACACTACGCCAAACGGGAATAGACATGCACCTGGGCGAACAGCAGGTGGTGCTCAATTTCTTCTCGTCGTTCGATCCCAACAGTTTCCTCACCACCATCACGTTCCTTTTCCTGGGAAGTCTGCTCACCATGAGCGTGCAGTCCTCAGCCGCCGTTATGGCCATCACCATGATCCTCTGCTCGAGCGGCGTGCTGCCCATCTATCAGGGCATTGCCCTCGTCATGGGCGAAAACATCGGAACCACCGTAACTTCTAATATCATAGCCCTATCGGCCAACGTGCAGGCCCGTCGCGCCGCACTGGCCCACATGTTCTTCAACTTCTTCGGAGTGATATGGGTTTTGTGTATCTTCCACCCCTTTGTCGACATGGTTTGCAGCTGGGTGAACTACGACACCACCTTGCAAAAGGGCGATGCTCTCTTCTTCGAGAATGCTGCTAAACTCAATTTCGTGCTTGCTGCCTTCCACACTGCTTTCAACGTCATTAACACAGGCATTCTCATCTGGTTTATACCTCAGATTGAACGCTTTGTAAGCTACGTCATCAAGCCCAAGAAAAGGGACGATGAAGACGAATTCCGCCTGCGCTTCATCAGCGGTGGCATACTCGAAACTCCCGAACTCTCGCTGCTCGAAGCCCAAAAGGAAATTACCTACTTCGGCGAACGCATGCAACGCATGTTTGGCCTCTGCCAACAGTTGCTCAACCTCAAAAACGAGGATTTCGTAAAAATGTATTCACGCATCCAGAAATATGAGGGCATCAGCGACAATATGGAAATTGAGATTGCCAAATACCTCGACCAAGTGAGCGAACTCCATCTGTCGCCCGAATCAAAAGCCAAAACACGCGCTATGCTCCGCGAAATATCTGAACTCGAAAGCATTGGCGATGCCTGCTTCAACATAGCCCGCACCATTAACCGCAAACTGGCCGGCAATGAACACTTCACCGAAGCTCAGAAGCAGCGCATGTACCAGATGTTCCTGCTTGTCGATACCAGTCTCACGCAGATGAACGAACTGCTCAGCGGACGAAAGAGCGACTTCGACCCTCACAAGGCCTACAACGTAGAGAGCGAAATCAACAATTATCGCAATCAACTCAAAAACCAAAACATTGTTGATATCAACAACCACGAATACAACTATGCCGTGGGAACTATGTATATGGACGTAGTGGGCGAGTGCGAAAAGCTCGGCGACTACGTCATCAATGTCATCCAGGCTCGCCTGGGAGGCAAACAGCGATAAAGGTGCCTTCACTATATATAAATAATGTATAAGGTTCTTATTCTCTCGCGCGAAGGCGATGCTGCCCGCTCCTACCTGCGTCAAACCAAAGGCGGTCGGGCTGTGTCGCTCAACGGAGAATATCAATTCTATGTGAACGAGAAAATCGATGAGCCTGATTTCCTCTTTGTGCGCGGCAAAGCTTTCAAAAATCCATACACACTGCGCGTAGCGCCCCAAAACATTTTTTTGCTCACAAGCGAACCGCCCTCTGTGCTCCGCTATCCCAAAGGCTACTGCCGGCAGTTTGCCACTGTGCTCACATGCCAACCGAGCCTCCACACGGGCAATAACGTCTATGTGCCACCCGTATTGCCGTGGCTTGTGGGTATTGTGGAAAGTAAAAAGGGCAACACCGTAAACCTTACTTACGACGACTTTTGCGCACAGCCAGATTCCCTGCCAAAAACAAAACTGATGTCGGTCATCTCCTCCGACAAGACATTTACCTCTGGGCATCGGCGGCGACGCCATTTCGTAGAACGACTTAAACAACGCTATGGCGACCAGATAGATTTCTTTGGAGAAGGCATCAATCCCTTCGACGACAAGTGGGACGTGCTGGCTCCCTATAAATACCACGTAGTCATCGAAAACAGCGTGGAGCCGCTCTATTGGACAGAAAAGCTCTCCGACTGCTACCTCACCGACACCTTCCCTATCTATTGCGGGTGCCCCGATGTGGACCAATTCTTTCCACGAGAGGCCTATGAACCTTTCTCTATGGAAAATTTCGACAAGGCCTGCTCTATCATTGACAGCGTCATAGCCCGAAATCTTTATGAGCAAAGTCGCCAAGCTCGCGCAGAGAGCAAGAAACTGGTGCTCGAAAAATATAACATCTTTGAAATCATTGCCCAGGCTTGCTCCTTGGGCAAGCCTGAGGCCAAAAAAGAAACCATTACCATTCAGCCTGCCCAGCGCTATTTTAACCTGCACAACGCCTATGTGCAGAATTTGGGACACCTCGTAGGCAATATGCTCTGGAAGTTGGGCATATTTTAGCAGTGGCTTTCGCTCTAAAAATTTTCAAACACAGTGCAGGGTCACATCTTCATTGGATGTGACCCTGCACTGTGTTTGAATTGTCAATGTGATATTATTTCTTCCAGAAACGATGCGTAATGTCGGTTTGACTTCCATCAGCCTCTCGTCTATACATTCTCTGATTGGTGGTAGGAGCATTGAGCGGTCCACACTCGGCCACGTAGGGCCCGAGCTTAAGGTAATCTACCAAGTCGGGCTGAAAGGCTTTGGGCAATTCGCTGCGGCCGCTATACCAGCCAGTTTTCAGGCGTTTCCCATAGCTGAAACGCACAGTTTCGAAAAGATGCATCACAGCCTCAGGATCATTATCTCCTCCCATGAGACCCACACACGTAATCTCATCGCGGTAGTCATCGAGCAGGGTAAGCAGGCGCACTTCGGTGAGCTCATCGCCAATGTCGCCCTGCAGGTAAGCACTATGGCAGCCGGGACAGCCATTGGGGCAGAGCGATAGATTAATGGCCAGGGTCACTTCGTCGGGAAACTCCTGAAAGACAATATCTGTATTATAGTATTTTAGCATTGAGAAGCAAGGGGAAAAAACAGAGTGGTGGTAAGAATGTCCTATGCAGGGTTTTCGTGCTGCATAGGACATTCTTTTCATTATTTTCTTTCTTATCTGATAGCAGTGCTACACATTGGCAGGACGCAGGTTGCCGTAGTAGCGCTTCGAGGCCTCCTTCTGGCGGGCTGCCGAGAAATTCGACACGCGTTTGAGGTATCCAATCACTCGGGTAAGGTAGTCCAGGTCGTGGCTGCCACATTCGGGACATTCGTGCAAATAACGCTTGTCAATGTGGCCACATTCGTTACAAACGGTGTTGGGGATATTGAAGGTGAAATAGTTACACCCTTCTTTGGCAGCCACACGCAACAACTGGCGATATTGTGCGGCCGAAAGATGCTCGTCAAGATTCATGTGGAGGGCACTGCCGCCAGTGAGGTGCTTAATATATTTTCGACCATGCAGGCGGAATTTCTCAATGACGTCGGTGTTGGGATCTTCCACAATGTAGAAGTAGCTGTTATAGCAGTCACGGGGCACGAAATATCCGTCTTCGCGGTCCCAGCGTGCATGTTTCACTCCCACATTTTCGGCAGGAATCATTTCACAGTTAAACATCACGTCCTTTGTGCGGTATTTCTTGTTAAAATCCTCGATAGTACCAAGAATTTCGCCCACAAAGTTGGCATACTCCTCATTGTCGCTAATGGTGATGCCAAGGCTCTCGGCAGCCTCCACCATGCCATTCACACCAATGGTGAGATATTGACGACCTATGTTGATGTAGCCGGCATCAAAGAGGGGCAGCATGCCTTTCTCCTGCAACAACTTTAGGTTTTCGTTGTAGGCTAACTGCACTTTGTGGCAGAGGTCTACTACCTCGGAGAGGAAGTCTATGTAGGAACGGCCTTCGCGAGTTGCCTGCTGCACACAGCGGTTCAGGTTGATGGAGAGCACACTCTTCGAACCCGTGCTCACACCACCGGCACCCAGCGTGTAACTAAAGCCGTTGTCCTGTATCTCATTGCGCAGACGGCAGCACGAAGCCAGCGAGTCGGCATTGTCGCTCATATAGGTAAAGAAACTGTGCCCCTCGGCATACATTTCGGCCGTGAAGTCTCCATATTCTTTATCTATCACCTCGCCATCCTTTGTGAGCAGTGCCATCGTTTCCACGGGGAAGGTGAGCACGGTTTTGAGACGCTCTGCGTTGAACCAGCGCATGAAGCGCTTCTGCAGCCAGCTGACGGCAGGCCACGAGGGCTGCGAACCGTCGGGGAAGAAGAAGTCGCCGAAGATGCTCTTAAAATAATTTTCGTCGTAGTAACTGATGTTCCAGAACACGGCCTGAAAATTACGGGCGCCCGTGGGCTGGTTGATGCTATATACAATCTGCTCAAAGCAGTCGGTTATCACCTTGTCAATGGTGCGCTTGCGCTTGGAGTTGTCGGCAATTTCGGTGGCGCGCTCATAGAAGTCTTCGCCGTACTCAAGTTGCAGGAAGTGCGTCATATACATCAGAAACTCAGGTGTGGCGCAGGCACCGCTGAGCATGGAACTTACGATGAACACCATGTTGACAAAGCCGCCGCAGAAGCTCTTCAGATTGGTGGGAGCCGTGGAATTTCCGCCAATGCCCTTTGTTCCGTTGAGCAGCCAGGGATACATGGTTATGCTGGCGCAGTAGTTGGCCAGACACGTTTCATCGTTCTTATATATATAGTGATTGTTGAGCAAGAAAAGATAGCGATCGGCCAATTCGTTTCCATACATCTTCTTGATGCGGTCGGTAAGCAGACGGCGATTTAGGCGAATGAAGTTCTTTTTCGGCAATTCGCCTATAAGGGTAGCAATGTTCTTGTTCTCCACATTGGCATTGGCATCATATTTCGAACCCGTGGCGGGATTAAGGCTGTCCATATAGTCGAGCAGGAAGTTCACATGGTCCACTACCTCGCGGTCTTCCTCATGCGCCTTACGATAGAGCATAAAGGCCTTGGCCACCTTGAAGTGGCGCTCACTCATCAGAGCCACTTCCACTTGATTCTGAATGTCTTCCACACTCATACCGTTACAGAACTTGAGAAGACCCATCAATTTGTTCAACTGCTCGGCATCAATAGGCTCTCCCACCGCAGCGAAGGCTTTCAACACGGCCGACTTGATTTTTTCGAACGAGAACTTTTCGGTAGTCCCGTCACGCTTGGTAATGATAAAATTTTCTGTGCTCATAATTTCGTATTTTTTTCAATTAAAAATTTCTT
The DNA here is from genome assembly GCA_902796835.1 of uncultured Bacteroidales bacterium. Classification (GTDB taxonomy): domain Bacteria; phylum Bacteroidota; class Bacteroidia; order Bacteroidales; family Bacteroidaceae; genus Alloprevotella. The sequence continues at coordinate 4,814 of CADBQP010000036.1, read as the reverse complement.
CGCATTTTCATTTTGGAAAACTTTCGGCGTTTTATTTCAGTAAAAGTTTCCCGAAAATGTCCCCTCTTCGTCCTCTCCGAACTGGGGAAAATCACGGTTTGAGCTGACAAATGCTGCCCGCATACAACGGAGCAGCATCTTTACAGACAACGGCGTAGGAAATTTTGAAAAACTGTTGATATTCAGCAGATTCTATAACCACCATCACTTTCAGTAGCGACGCTTAGCACTGTTTTCAAGGCTATTGTCCATAGGTCTCGTTTGCAAATGTAAGCTATCTTTTCAAAACGGAAAAGCTTTCGCACAAAAAATTTATAATAGGGCGAAAAATATTTTTTTTGGGAAACTTATTCGGGAAAATCTGATTACAAAATTTCTATTTTGGGAAACTTTTTCTTCAAATCGATTTCAAAAGTTTTCCATTCCGATTCCGATAACCCGCTGAATTATAGGCAGTTTACCTCAATTCGGTTGCCTTCGAAAACTCTCAAAATTTTCTAAAACGGAAAACTTTATTCAAAAAATGGGTGGAATGATTTCCCAAAACGGATGGTGGAGAATGGTTTCTCTCTTTATATGATTAGGGCTCCCTGCTCCTTCTTCGTAGTGAAAGTCGCAGGGAGCCCACTATGGGCATCTGGCCTTAGCTCAGCGAACAGACCAGTTTTTAGCGTGCCAGCTCTCCTTAGAGGTTGGGGTTGATTTCCTTCCAGGTTTCTACAGGAGGCACAATGTTGAGGGTCACGAGTTCGTCGCGCATCTTGCAAAGGTGCTCGTAGCTGGCGTCAAGCTTGGCCATCTCTTCAGCTGTACCCTGAGGCATGCGATAGGTGCATCCGTTCTCGTCAAGAGTGGTGTCCATAGCCATCATGATGCGCTGGTATTTTTCGTTGTTCACGAATGTGCCGGCAGGGAAGCGGAATTTCTCGCCACCCATGACGCTGCGAATCATTTCTACGCTGAGGTATGCGGGGCTCTGGAACGAACTGCGGCCGCGGAGCTTAATGATGGCAGCACCGCCTTGAGTTACGTCTTTTTTCATCTGCTCCCATTCTGCCTCGGGGAATTCGGCAGTACCGATGATGTCGGTCAGTTTACGGCCGTCGATGGTAACATTCGAACCGAACACAGCCATCTGCTCGCCATGGCCGCCATAGGTGGCACAGCCTTTCACTTCGCTCTGCATCACACCGAATTTCTTGGCCAGTGCGCTCTGCAGGCGTGTGGAGTCGAGGGCGGCAAGTGTAGTTACCTGCGAAGGTTTCAGTCCGCTATAGAGTAGTGTAACAAGACCCGTGAGGTCGGCAGGGTTAAAGATGATTACCACGTGCTTTACGTCGGGGCAATACTTCTTGATGTCCTTTCCAAGCCCTTCGGCAATGGCACAGTTGCCAGCCAGCAGGTCTTCACGGGTCATGCCCTCCTTGCGGGGAGCACCACCGCTCGAAATGATGTATTTTGCATCAGTAAAGGCCTCTTTTACGTCGGTTGTAGCCACGATGTTTACGTCGCCAAAGCCGCTCTGGCGCATTTCCTCGGCCACACCTTCGGGCGAGAACACGTCGTAGAGGCAAATGTTGTTTGTCAGACGCATAGTGAGCGCTGTCTGAACCATGTTAGAACCAATCATGCCGGCTGCACCGACGATGACAAGCTTGTCGTTTGTTAAAAAAGCCATTTCTTATTTGTATTTAGCAGTTGATATTTATTTGATTTGTCTTTGCAAATTTAGCATAATTTGTGTGGATATGGATTGTTTTCGCTTAAAATCTTTACGGCAGCGCAAAAAAGCGATGGTTTTTTTGCCACCTCGTCGGCTTGGCGTAATTTTGCTTCGATAAACTTTCTACATTGTTTGAACTTATGAGCACGAAAATAAAATCGAGTTGGAAGAAGTTGGGCTACATCGACGAGCCTGTTCCCGAAGGCATAGATCTCAAGGCCGAAATTCGCCGCTTGTGCCAGGAGAAGAATGCCATCATCCTGGCCCACTACTACACCGACGGTGCCCTGCAAGACATTGCCGACTTTGTGGGCGACAGCCTGGCCTTGGCTCAGCAGGCGGCCAAGACGAAGGCCGACATCATTGTGATGTGCGGCGTTCATTTCATGGCCGAAACCAACAAAATCCTCTGCCCCGACAAGTTGGTGCTCATTCCCGACCTCAATGCGTCGTGCTCCCTGGCCGAGAGTTGCCCGGCCGAAGAATTCGAGGCTTTTGTGAAGGCTCACCCCGGCCACAAGGTGATTTCTTATGTCAACACTTCGGCTTCCACCAAGGCGCTGACCGACGTGGTGGTGACCAGTGGCAATGCGCAGCAGATTGTGGAGAGTTTCCCAAAAGAGCAGCCCCTCATTTTTGGCCCCGACAAGAACCTGGGTTCCTATATCAATGCCATCACGGGACGTCAGATGGTGCTTTGGGATGGTGCCTGCCATGTGCACGAGCGTTTTTCGGTAGAAAAGTTAATAGAGCTAAAACGCGAGCATCCTCAGGCCAAGGTGCTGGTTCATCCCGAGTGCCGCGGAGCCATCGTGAAATTGGCCGACGTGGTAGGTTCCACGGCAAAGCTTCTGAAATTTGCTCAGCAGAGCGACGATCAAACTTTTCTTGTGGTGACCGAGAGCGGCATTCTGCACCAGATGCAGAAATCGTGCCCCTCGAAGACATTTATTCCCGTGCCGCCCGACGACGCTACCTGCGCCTGCAACGAATGCAGCTTCATGAAGCTCATGTCCTTGCAAAAGGTGTACAACACGCTTTGCTACGAGTGGCCTTCCGTAAATGTGCCGGCCGACATTGCCAAACGGGCGGTGAAGTCCATCGACCGTATGCTCGAAATCAGCGAAAAGCTGGGACTATAGCCCCCTATCACATATAAAATAATAAAGCGCATCGCCCAAAGACTAAGCAATTGGGCAATGCGCTTTTAATATGAACCGTCAGGTTACGGTGCTACCATGAACTCGTGCCTAAGAAGCCCTTCATGGGCCACACGGAAATACCCCACGCACGAAACATACGCGAGCCGGTAGTCAGACCCGTACTACCACGGGTGGCGATACGGGTGCTGAAATGCGAATAATATATCGTACAATCGTTATTGAACGGATTGGCCGTATGCACGTTTGAGTTCGTTTCCATCTGTTGCAAAGTGCCTTCCCAGAACTGGCGCTGACCACAAGAAGGCATATAGATGGAGTCGGTTTTCAATGGGGGCTTCGTATAGATGTAAAAACCCTTTAAATCGCTATAAGGATATCTTGATGATGCATTCCAATAGGCTGTTTCCGTGCTGTTTGTGTTCAAATTGCTAGTATTCGTAATTTCTTTTTTGGTAGTAAAGAAGAAGGCATTCGAGGGCGCCACGTTGAAACCTGGCGGGCAGGGGTCGTATATCGTTTTGCGAATGCGGTTGGCAACCAACGCATAGTTGCGCGTGGTGTTATAGTTATCGTTGAATCTATCGAGTGTGTTCGACGCATCCCATAGCACTTTGGTCTTATCATAATTGCTCTCGCGCCCGTCCTTGTTCCAGTCGTAGTTTTTGTTCACGTAGTTCCAGCTTATGGATGAGCTCTCGCCTTCGCCGCGGCCAAAAAGGAAGGGGTTCCTAATGGAAATACCCACAGTCATGTATCGTGACACACCGGCCTTCGACAGGCCACGCAGGGGCGTAGTCATGTAAGTAAGGTCATAATTATCATTCGACATGGCTTGCAGTCGGCCAGGATTCGACCCCCAGTCCGAAATAAGTTGTTCGGCTATGAGGCCGCCCGAAAGATTTCGAGTCACCCAAGCGCTGTCCATGCCGGGGAAGGGGTCTTTGCGGCCCCACTGATACATCGTGGAACGGGGAGTGATGAAACGTGTGTCGAAATAGATTTGCTGCACCTTGACATTGCCCGTCTGGTTGCTCGTGTTCTGAGTTATCTGCACACGCATGTGCCGGGGATCGTAGTCGAGGTTGCGCTGCTCCAATGCCACATAGCCCAAAAACTCGGGAGCCATATCATAGGTGAAGCCGTTGGCGCCCACGCCCTTCACCTCCTTCATGCCCGATACCCAGTCGGCATCGGTCACATAAATGTGCCAGGACCATACTATCGTGCCGCTGCTGTTTTTCACACAAATCAAGGCATTGCCCTGACAGATGGTGGTCGAATCTACATCAAAGTAGATATAACGAACGGGAACACCGTCTATTGTCGTGCTCTCGTAAAGGTTGCCAGTTGTTCCGTCATTCAACACTTTCACCAAGCCCTTGCTGTCTTCCCATACCAGCTCGGCACGCACTGCATCGGGCAATGGGCAGGCGTTTGTTATAAATGCGGATTGGGTGACATTGCCGTACCGGTCTTTATAATCTACAAAGGCACCGGACGAATATCCGCGATCGGGAGCAAAGACGCTGTTGACTATGGAGTTTCCCATCACCACGGGAAACTTATATTTGCCCGGATAACGAACTATGTAGCAGTTGGCGGTGTTGAGCACATCGCCGGGCCATTTTGTCTTGTTGTCTACCTGGTAGGCCGAAAGGTCGAACCTGTCGACGCCGTCGCCGCCCTTCGTGCCCTCCGATCGGTAGAGGGCCTTCAGCTTCACACGACGACGATAGTCGTGATAATCAAGACGACCCACCTGTGCCGCCACGCTCGAGAGGCTCACCACTTCGCCCGTCTGGCCGCCGGTGCCGCTCGTCTTGCTGAAACCCGTGGCAAAAGTGCTGTTCGTCGAAGCAAATGCACCGTCGCCAGAGGCATAGCCCGTGATGCTCCAAGGAACGGCGGTCTTGGAAATGTCGTTCTTG
>CADBQP010000035.1 GCA_902796835.1 uncultured Bacteroidales bacterium | reverse complement strand
TGTAGGTCTTGCCCGTATAGTCGAGGTCGGCATCGAGGCGGAAGTAGGTGTCAAGATAATTATTTCCTCCATTCACCGCATCGGCCAGTTCGGTCATGTGGTCGGTTGTCTTGATGATGTATGGATCCCATTGTGTGCCGCTGCCACCGCCAAACTGTGCCCATGCCGCCAGGGGCAGGAGCATGGAGAACAGCGCCAGAAGGAGCGAGCAGCGAGTAGTTTTTTGAGGTTTTCTGATTAAGTTCATTCTTTTTAGTTTCATGAGCTATGTTTGAAAAATTCCCCCTATATGGTGAAATAGGGAGGAGGATAGTGGCTTTTGCTGATTGTGATGTGGGCCTCAGAGCATGATTCGCTGAGTGAGCATGATATAGGATATTTTGCGGTTGTAGTCGGCCTGGCCGGCATAGTCGGTGTCGAAGAAGTTGTGGAGGGGCATGGAGAATTGCAGTATGCTCTTCGATCGCTTGTTTTTCGAGGTGACAGATAAGGCGAAGTCGAGCCCTACACCGCCCTTGAGCCTCTTTTTGCTGGTGTCGGCCACGGTGCCGCCACATCCCACTACGGCGTCGTAGAACACTCCGGCTTCTAACTGGTGTTGGTTGCGGCCAATGATGAATCCGGCCCGTGGTGTGATGTAGAATCCGCGAATGTTGTCGTCGGTTTTCTTGAACACCACCTCCTGGCTCTTGAAGTAGGCTCCCACATAGTAGCCCACAAACGAGGGCTTGTACGAGGCGTCGAGCCCTATGCCGTAGTCGCCAATGTGCTTAAAGGGGTTGCTGAAGGCGCGGTGGTAGGGGCCGTATATGTTGTTGTCGCCGCTAAATCCCTGTTTGCTCAGTGCAATGGGGAACACGAGGTCAGCACTGGGCAGTATGCGTTCGGCCCAGAGCGAGTCGGTTTGGTTTCCCTTGAAGGCGAAGCGCGTCACGCCTTCGCTGGCCAGGTTGAAAAGCATGGTGGTGAAATAGTTGGTGCTCCATGCCCTGGTGTCGAAGGTCCAGGGGCTCTGTTCGGTTTGCTGGGCCTGTGCGCTGGCGAAAGCCATGCTGAGGGCAAGGCCGAGGATGCAGATTTTTTTCATACTATATTATATAAATAGGTGTGTGGATGTATAGGTCTATTCTTCGCCGAAGGGGAAGAGTCCGAAGAGTTCGGCGTCTATACGGTCGGTGATGTGCTGAAAGTCTTTGGGCTCGAGTTCGAAGTCCATGTTGTCCTTGTCCACAATGAGCAGTCGGCCCTTGTATCCCTCAATCCACTGCTCGTAGCGTTTGTTGAGGTTCGACAAGTAGTCTACCCTGATGCCCTGTTCATATTGTCGTCCGCGTTTTTCGATTTGGGCAATGAGCCCGGGTATGGTGCTCCTCAGGTATATAAGCAGGTCGGGCATGCCCACGAGCGAAATCATGAGGTTGAAGAGTTCGGTGTAGTTGTCGAAGTCGCGGTCGCTCATCATCCCCATGTCGTGAAGGTTGGGGGCAAAGATGCAGGCGTCTTCAAAGATGGTGCGGTCTTGAATGATGTATTCGTCTTTTTTCGAAATGGAGACCACATCCTGAAAGCGTTTGTTCAGGAAGTAGATTTGCAGATTGAAAGACCACCGCTCCATGTCGGCATAGAAATCTTCGAGATAGGGGTTGAAGTCTACCGACTCAAACATGGGTGTCCAGCCGTAGTGTTTTGCCAGCATGCGGGTTAGTGTGGTCTTGCCGCTGCCTATGTTTCCTGCGATGGCTATGTGCATATTATTGGTGCTTATGGTGATTTATCGTATTGTATTCTCTATTCGATAGGGAACAGCCCGAACAGCGTGGCGTCGATTTTGTTGGTTATCATGGCAAAGTCCTCGGGGTTGTCCTTAAAGTTTATGTGGTCGGCCTCAATGGTGATGACGCGGCCAGGATAGTGGCTCGTGATGAAGGTCTCATAGCGTTCGTTCAGTCCGCTGAGGTATTCTATGGGTATGCTTTGTTCGTAGTCGCGTCCGCGTTTCTGAATGTTTTCCACGAGGTGGGCCACGCTGCAGCGCAGGTAGATCATGAGGTCGGGCGTTTTGGTGAGCCGCGTCATGAGGCCGAAAAGCTCCATGTACGTGTCGAAGTCGCGGCCGCTCAGGTGGCCCTGCTCCACATTATTGCCCGCAAACACATAGACGCCCTCGAAGATGCTACGGTCTTGCACCACCGTTTCGCTGGTGTTTCTGATTTCGAGCACATCGCGAAATCGCTCTTTCAGAAAAAACACTTCAAGGGCAAAGGCCCAGCGGGCAATGTCCTTGTAGTAATCTTCAAGGTAGGGGTTTTCCTTCACCGTCTCGAATTTTGGTGTCCAGCCATAGTGCTGTGCCAGCATGCGAGTCAGTGTGGTTTTGCCGCTACCTATGTTTCCTGCGATGGCTATGTGCATGATGATTGCCCGAGAAGTATTGGTTTTTACGAACTATTTGTGATTGTAGTGTGGCAAATTTAATAAAAATATTGATTTCCCCTGTTTTGTTACTTCTAAAATTAGAGAGACAGTGCACGAACGTCGCGTTACGCAAAAATGATATGGTTTTGTTGGAGTGCCTTTTATTTCTTGTCAATATTTTTTTGAGTTAGTTGTATGTTCTTTATTTTTGCCATTATTGGTATCAAGGTATGAGGTTTTATGAAAAAGGCTTTCTTTCTTTTTATAGCATGGCTCTTTTGTGGCCTGGCCGTTCAGGCAGCCGACCGTGTGATGAAGGGGCGTTATTTGTTTTTAGAATTACCAACCAGAGTTCAGTTGAAATTGGCTGATTGCTCTTGGAGTTCGAACGATCCTTCCGTATTGCGTATCACCGAAAGCGGCATGGGCTATTGCCAGGTTCAGGGTGTGTCGCCAGGAAGCACATATGTAATCGTGAGGTACAAGCTTAAAAACGACACCTATCCATATGAGGATCAATTCTTTGTGGATGTTTACGACGACAAGCCCACCTCTATCAGTTTTTCGCCTTCGAAGCTTGATCTCGACGTGAGTGCTTCGGGCGAAGTGAGGGCAAAGGTGGAACCTTCGGAGGTGAGCTATGGCAACATTTCGTGGGCCTCAGAGAATAGCAGCATTGCTACAGTAGCAGGCTCAGGCCTTTCGGCCACGGTGACGGCCCACAGCGTGGGGCGCACCACGATTACGGCCACATCGTCCGTAAATGGTGTAACGGGCCGATTCACTGTGACATCGTATGGCAATAGTCCTACGAGTGTGAGTGTGGCTGGTGCAGCTTCGCTCGAAATGTTTGAGAGAAAGCAGCTGACGGCCGCCTTTCAGCCAGAGTTTCAGCGCTCCACTGTGAGTTGGACATCGAGCGATCCGAGTGTGGCCGAAGTGGACGACGCAGGTTTGGTGACAGGCAATAAGGTGGGAAGCGTAACGATTACGGCGCGAACGGCCAACGGTTGTGTAGGAACAAAGCTTATCACCGTGTTGCCACCCACCGTGAAGGTGGAATATACTGTTCCCGATGATGATGATCGTGAAACTTATGTGACGGTTTGGCCATGCCTTCATTTTGATCAATTGTGCTCCAAAGGTTCAGGCTTTGACAATGTGAAACTCACCGACTTTAACGGTACGCAGATTGAGGGCGAAGTGCTTATCCGGTCGGGTGGGAAGTCAAACCTCGCATTCCTCCCAGCTCATGCCTTGCAGCCCTATACTTTCTATCGATTTGACATTCCAAAAGATGCGGTAGTTAATGAGTGGGGCGGTACGTTGCAAAAAGACTATCACATTGTGTTCAAAACTAAGGGTTTGAACGAAATGACGCTGACCATGAATAAGGTGAGCGGAAAGTACATATACTTACAGTGCAGTCAGAGCGAGGCCTTGTTGCGCTATACCATCGATGGCAGCGAACCTACGCTCGAAAACGGCACAACCATCGCCATGGGTACGGCCATCCTTATCAGCAAGAGTTGTCGTTTCCGGGCCAAGGCTTTCCTAGACGGGTATGAGACACCTGAGTTGAATGAATGGATAACCATAGGTCCTGTGCTCTCTAATTGGTTCCCCAAAGGCTCTTTGTACAATTATAACATAGCCCTTCCGTATCTGGAATTCGACAAAGAAATCACTTTGGCCGATCCCAATAGTTACTTGCTGCGTCCCTCGATGAGAGTGAGTAGTGAGTCGGTTCTTTATCGCTATGAAAATTTTGAATCTGATTTTATTATAGACGGTTGTCGCGTGGTGTTTGTTCCTCGGCAGTCGATGAACCGATCGAAAACCTATTGGCTCAATGTGAGTGCCGGCACCTTGGCTTCGTCTTCGGGCGAGACAAACGACGATATAGAGGTGCAATTGGCTAATACAGCCACCTCGGGCGCTACGTTGGAGCGCATAGATTTGGTCGACGAAGTTATCGTGAAGCAAACGGGACAGCAAGGTGCCGTGCTGGTAAAACCCTACCCTTTGAATGCAGTGAATACAATGACCTGGACCAGCAGCAACCCTTCGGTGGTGAGCATCAATTCGAATACGGGTGTCTATACCACAGGAACAAGCGCCGGAAAATCCGTTGTTACCATTACCAGCACCAACGGAATAACGGCTTCGTGTACCGTCTATGTGGGCATGGAGCCTGAGCCCGACTATGTGGTTTATCCCCGAGAGGGGGCCACCGATTTTATGATAAGCGATTATCCCAGCGTAAGCATCAATTCGAAAAAAGCTTTGAAACTTCTCACCAATAATGGTAAGATGAGGTTGTTCAAAGGTGGTGGTTCTGGCGAGACAGTGGCAGGAACGGCAACTCTCGTAATGCCAGCACTTACAGGCACGGAAAATCTTTATCGCCTCGAGTTCCGACCCACTAACGACTTGGAACCCAATACCCCCTACATACTCACGATTGATGCCAGTATCCTTGGCCGCGAAAGCAAAGGTTCGCCCATCCCCGACCTCAGTGTTAGTTTCACCACTATCAATTTGCCCGTGATGACGCTGACGGCATCGACCAGTCAATATAGAGTGGAAGAAGGCACCCAACTTGAACTGATATGCAGCGAGCCCGATGCCGAAATACGCTATACGACCGATGGTATCACCAAACCCTCGCCCACCAGCTCGCTCTATACGGGCCCTATTACCATCACCAAAGATATTTCCATTTGGGCACAGGCCTATAAGGATGGCTATGTGGTGCCGCATTTCTTGCGACGCTTCACCGCCTATCCTGCCAATGAGCTTAGCCAGATGGATGTCTATCCCTATGGCAGTGATTTCCCGTACGTGTTTAAGGACGTGAATCCATACGTAGAATATCACCGTGAGCTGTTGCCAGGCGAAAACTTTGAGAATTGCTACTTGGTGATTTATACCGCCGATATGGACGAAATTTCGGGCGAATTTATCATTTCGGGCAAACGCCTCGTGTTTGTTCCCAACGAACCTCTCGATGGCGAAACACCCTATGCGATGTTTATCGGTGAGTCATCGCTAACATCAACCGACGACCGACATAACAAAGAGTTGTATTGGCTCTTGGGCTCGGCAGGCACCGAACCGCAAACTCTCATGGGCATTAAGATGCTCGACAGGGTCATGGCTCTCGAGGTGGGGGCACGCAGTGTGGTGCTGGCAAAACCCATCCCGCTCGGAGCAAACTACAACCGCTGGCAATGGACGAGCAGCAATCCTTCGGTGGCAACCATTAGCGAACGTGGAGTAGTGACGGGTGTCAATGACGGCGAAGCTACCGTGACCCTCACGAGCGACTATGGTCTGACGGGAACCACTCAAATCTATGTGGGCGCTGCCGCAGTGGGAATTGGCCATCATGCTGTGCCGTCGCAAGCTGCCGATGTCTATACGCTGCAGGGCATCAAGGTTCCTGCTGCCGGCAGCGGTGCCTCAAAGCTCCGTCCTGGTGTGTATATCAGCAACGGCAGAAAAATTATCGTCAAATAGTTCACAACGACCTCGGAAAAACCAATGACCGAGGTCGTTGTTTCTTTCACAGCCTGTTTTCATGGCGTCATTTCTATTCTGCTTATGCCGAAATATGCGTCCTTTGCTTTGCTCTTCGCAAGATTTGCAGTAACTTCGCAGTCGTTTTCGAAAACAATACATCAAAGCACAATGAATATATCTTATAAATGGCTCAGAGAGTATGTAGACTGCTCGCTGAGCGCCGCCGAGGTGGCCGATGCCCTCACCTCCGTGGGTCTTGAAGTGGGCAGCGTAGAGGAAGTGCAGTCCATACGCGGCGGCCTCAAGGGCCTCGTGGTGGGACAGGTGCTCACGTGTGAGCCCCACCCCAACAGCGACCACATGCACGTATGCACCGTAGACCTGGGCCAGGGCGAGCCCCAGCAAATCGTATGCGGAGCGCCCAATGTGGCTGCCGGCCAAAAGGTAATCGTGGCCACGCTCGGCACAAAGCTCTACGACGGCGACCAGGAATTCACCATCAAAAAATCGAAACTGCGCGGGGTGGAAAGCATGGGCATGATTTGTGCCGAAGACGAAATCGGAGTGGGCACAAGCCACGAAGGTATCATGGTGCTCCCTGCCGACACTGCCGTGGGACTGCCAGCCGCAGAATACTTCAAGCTCGAGAGCGACTGGCTCATCGAGGTGGACATCACCCCCAATCGCGCAGACGGCTGCTCCCACTACGGAGTGGCCCGCGACCTTTATGCGTGGCTCGTACGCAACGGTCATGAAACCAAGCTGCACCGCCCTTCGGTCGATGGCTTTGCTGTGGACAATCACGACCTTGAAATCGACATACGCATCGACAACGCCGAAGCCTGTCCCCACTATGTGGGAGTAACGCTCACGGGATGCGAGGTGAAAGAAAGCCCCGAATGGCTCAAGACAAAGCTCACCACCATCGGGCTGCGCCCCATCAACAACATAGTCGACGTGACAAACTACATCATGTTTGCCTACGGACAACCCCTCCATTGTTTCGACGCCGACATGATTGAGGGCCGTCAGGTCATTGTCAAGACCCTGCCTGAAGGCACGCCTTTCGTAACCCTCGACGGGCAGGAGCACAAACTCTCAAGCCGCGACCTGGCCATCTGCAACGCCAAGGAGCCTATGTGCATAGCCGGCGTGTTTGGCGGAAAAGGCTCGGGAACCTATGAAACCACCACCAACGTGCTGCTTGAGAGCGCCTACTTCAATCCCACCTGGATTCGAAAGAGCGCTCGTCGCCACGGACTCTCCACCGATGCCTCCTTCCGCTTCGAACGCGGAATCGACCCCTGCGGACAGGTCTATGCCATTAAGGCAGCCGCCCTGATGATCAAAGAGCTGGCCGGCGGAAAAATCTCGATGGATATCAAGGACGTCGTGGCCCGCGAGCTGCCAGCCTATTTCCCTGTGGACCTTACGTATAAATATGTGAACGAACTCGTGGGAAAAGACATTCCTGCTGCCGTAGTGAAAGACATCGTTGTTTCGCTCGAAATGAAAATCGTGGGCGAAACGCCCGAAGGCCTCTCCCTGCAGGTGCCTGCATACAGGGTCGACGTGCAGCGCCCGTGCGACGTGGTGGAAGACATTCTGCGCATATATGGCTACAACAACGTGGAAATACCCACTTCGGTGAAGTCGAGCCTCACGGTGCAAACCGACGTGGATCGTTCCAACAAGCTGCAAAACCTCATCAGCGAACAGCTGGTGGGTAGCGGCTTCCGCGAAATCATGAACAACTCGCTCACCAGGGAGAGCTACTACGAAGGCCTTAACTGCTATGAGCCGGACCACCTCGTGAGATTGCTCAATCCCCTGAGCAGCGACTTGGGTGTGATGCGCCAAACGTTGCTCTTTGGCGGTTTGGAAAGCATTCAGCACAACATCAACCGCAAGCGTAGCAACCTGCGCTTTTTCGAAGTGGGAAACTGCTATGCCTATGACGCACAGCGGCGCAGCCAGGAACGCGCACTGGCCCCATATAGCGAATCGCAGCACATGGCGCTCTGGATTACGGGTCGCCGAGTGGAAGGCAGCTGGGCCCATGCTGATGAAGACAGCTCGTTCTATGAACTCAAGGCCTACGTGATGGGCATACTGACCCGTATGGGAGTGCCCATGGGCGCCTTTGTCATCAAGGCGGGGCAAAACAACATATTCAGCAAATCGCTCAACGTGGAAGACCGCAACGGCAAAGTATTTGTGCAGATGGGCATCGTGGCCCGCGCCCTGCTGGCCAAAATGAACATTGAGCAAGACGTATTCTATGCAGACCTCGACTGGACAGCGCTGATGAAGCGTGTGCCCAAAGCCGACGTCACCTTCAAGGAGTTGAGTAAGTATCCGGCCGTGAGCCGCGACCTCGCCCTGCTCGTTGACAAGAGCGTAGAGTTTGCACAAATCGAGCAAATAGCCTTCACCTCTGAGCGAAAGTTGCTCAAAAAGGTGACCCTCTTCGACGTATACGAAGGCAAGAATCTGGAGCCAGGAAAAAAGAGCTATGCCGTAAACTTCGTGCTTCAAGACGAAACGCGCACCATGAACGACCGCCAGACCGATGCCGTTATGCAGAAAATCATACAAAGCCTTGAAAAACAACTCGGGGCTAAACTCAGATAAAATAAATACTCCACAAATAATTATAACTTTATACAATGGGAAGAGCATTTGAATACAGAAAAGCAACGAAACTAAAGCGCTGGGGCCACATGGCACGTACTTTTACTCGCATCGGCAAGCAGATTGCCATAGCCGTGAAGGCCGGCGGACCTGAACCCGAAAACAACCCCACGCTGCGTGCCATCATCGCCAATGCCAAGCGCGAAAACATGCCCAAGGATAACATCGAGCGTGCCATAAAAAACGCAATGGGGAAAGACCAGAGCGACTATAAAACCATGACCTACGAGGGATATGGGCCTCATGGTATAGCCATCCTCGTAGATACCCTTACCGACAACCCCACCCGCACCGTGGGCGACGTGCGCTCGGTCTTCAACAAGTTCAATGGAAACATGGGCACCATGGGTTCGCTCGCTTTTCTCTTCGATCACAAGTGTGAGTTTTCTTTCAAGAAGAAAGACGGAATTGACATGGACGAACTCATCCTTGAACTCATCGACTACGGAGTGGACGACGAGTATGATGAAGATGAGGAGGAAGGTTCAATCACCATCTATGGCGATCCTAAAAGCTTCAGCGAAATTCAGAAGCATCTCGAGGAAAGCGGTTTCGAAGTGGTGGGCGCCGAGTTTACCTACATCCCCAACGACATGAAGGACGTCACTCCCGAACAACGCGAAACCATCGACAAAATGGTGGAACGCTTCGAAGAATTCGATGACGTGCAGACAGTCTATACCAACATGAAGCCCGAGTAGTTTTACGAATAACCTCCTATACATGAAGACCCTCCAATACGAAACCGAAGGTACCTGCAGTAGCCTCATCTACCTCGAGGTTGACGATGAGGACCGTGTGCAACACGTAGCCTTTGTGGGAGGCTGTCATGGCAACCTGCAGGGCATCGGTGCCTTGGTGAAAGGAATGAAGCGCGAAGACGTCATTCAGCGTTTGCGAGGCATTCGATGCGGGCATAAATCCACTTCGTGTCCCGACCAACTTAGCAGGGCACTTGAGAAAGTGAAATAACTCGACACCTTGTTGAAGAAAATATCGGAGGGCGCGACTCACATTCTAAAGTCGCGCCCTCTTGTATTGGTTCTACAGCATGTGGAATAACTATTCAAAGTCGTCAGGTACCACGAGTATGCTATGTTTAAGTTGCCCGTCACTAGCCGATCGATATTGGTAGGCGAGAGTGATTCGGGCCTTTATCGTTTCGCTCAAGTCGGGCGTGTTGGCAGCAGTTTCCACCATGGCATCGTGAATCTGGTCGGCATGTTCCTTCATGAAAGCATAATTCTGAGGAGTGTCCATCTGTCCGTGTACAGAATAATGGTAGCAATATGTGCGCGAGGCCATTTCATATGTGGTGCTGTCAAGGCGTGTGCAAGCATCCACCCACATGGGGCAGTGATTTCGGGTGTATTCGTGAGCCTCGCGAGCCACACGTTCGTCTAGATTTTCCCAGCAAGCCGTGAGAGCAAGCGAGAGCGTTATTAAAAAGGAAGAAACATATTTCATGCAGCGAATATAGAAAATACTTGGCATATGGCCTGCACAATAAAAGTAAAAAGAATGCGTTTTTATAATAAAAATAAAGGAAGGAACTTTTAATGCGAATACTCCTGTTAGGCGATTATAGCAACGTTCACGCCACGTTGGCCCATGCCCTGCGAAAACTTGGCCACGAGGTGGTGTTGGCCAGTGATGGCGACGGATGGAAAAACTATCCGCGCGACATCGACCTGAAGCGCAAGTCTAAACGTATGTTCTATTCTATAGGCTATTATTTTCGCATTTGGTGGCAGTTGTGCCGGTTCAGAGATTTCGATGTGGTGCAACTCATCAACCCCGTTTTTCTTCCACTGAAGGCAGAGCGTCACTGGTTGTTTTTCAAAATGTTGCGGCGCCGCAACAAAAAAATCTTTATGGGTGCCTTCGGCATGGACTACTATTGGGTGAAGACAGCCTCCGATTGTAAGACTTTTCGCTACAGCGACTTCAATATGGGCAGCCAGCTTCGTCGTCGCGCAGACAACGACATATGGGTGACCGACTGGCTGCTGGGGCCCAAGGGAGAGCTCAATCGATGGGTGGCTGCAGCATGCGACGGCATTGTGGCGGGGCTCTACGAATACTACGAAAGCTACCTTCATGATTGGGCCCCCAAACTGGCGTTCATACCTTTTCCTATTATCCCTGCCGAGGTCGATGAGTCCGTGCTGAACAGGCCGGTCGATAAGGTACGCTTTTTCATAGGCATACAAAAGCAGCGTAGCTCCTATAAAGGCACCGATATCATGCTTCGCGCCCTGCAGCGCTGTGTGACTGCCCTTGGGGAGCATAGTGAGATGGTGGTAGTGGAGAGTGTGCCCTTCAGCGAATATCGCAGACTGATGAGAGGCTGCGACGTGTTGCTCGACCAACTCTATTCCTACACCCCCGCCATGAATGCCCTCGAGGCCATGTCGCAGGGTTTGGTGGTTGTGGGTGGCGGCGAGCCCGAAGGCTACGACATTTTGGGCGAGCATGAGTTGCGGCCCATAGTGAACGTGCTACCCAACGAGGATGATGTTTACGAAAAGCTATGCTGGATAGTGGAACACCGCAGCGAACTTCCTCGCATGAAACGCCAGAGCATGGAATACGTGCGCCGTCATCACGAATACCTGAAAGTGGCGCAACGCTACCTCGACTTCTGGCGCGAACGTGGGAAATAGGAAACAGAAGTCCCAAGCAGATAAAAAATATCTCCGAGATAATTGAAATTAGCTCGGAGATATTTTTTATGAAGTGCCCGACAGTTTTTTTAATCTTCGTCCAAGTTTTTGCGAATGTCTTCGTCGCTGAGGCTATAGTTCTGAAGGTCACCGTTTAGATACTGGTCATAGGCCGTCATGTCAATGAGGCCGTGGCCCGAAAGGTTGAAGAGGATTACTTTCTCCTCGCCTGTTTCCTTGCAACGCAGGGCCTCACGAATGGTGGCTGCGATGGCGTGCGAACTTTCGGGAGCGGGTATGATGCCTTCGGTGCGTGCAAAAATCACACCGGCCTGGAACGATTCGAGCTGGGGAATGTCAACACCGCGCATGTAGCCGTCCTTTAGGAGCTGGCTTACCACTGTGCCGGCACCATGGTAGCGCAGGCCGCCGGCATGGATGTTGGCGGGTTTGAAATGGTGGCCGAGAGAGTACATGGGGAGCAATGGTGTGTAGCCTGCTTCGTCGCCAAAGTCGTAGCGAAACTCTCCACGTGTGAGCTTAGGACAGCTGTCAGGCTCTGCGGCTATGAATTCTATGTGGCGCTTACCGCTGAATATGTGGCGCATGAAGGGGAAGGCTATGCCGCCGAAGTTGCTGCCTCCGCCGAAACACGCAATGATGGTGTCGGGATATTCGCCCGTCATGGCCATCTGCTTCTCGGCTTCAAGGCCGATGATGCTTTGATGGATGCTGACATGGGTTAGCACTGAGCCAAGTGTGTATTTGCAGTTGGGTGTGGTCGTGGCTAGCTCTATAGCTTCGGATATGGCAGTGCCGAGCGATCCTGAATGTGTGGGATTTTGGGTGATGATGTCCTTGCCTGCACGTGTCGACATGGAGGGCGATCCTGTCACGGCTGCGCCGAAGGTTCGCATCATGAGCGAGCGATAGGGCTTTTGCTGCATAGAAATCTTAACCTGGTAAACAGCGGCTTCTATTCCGAAGACCTTAGCGGCGTAGGAGAGGGCGGCTCCCCATTGTCCGGCGCCGGTTTCGGTGGTGACGTTGGTAGTGCCCTCCATCTTGGCGTAGTAGCACTGGGGCAGGGCTGAGTTAATTTTGTGTGAGCCCAATGGATTTACACTCTCATTCTTGAAATAGATATGTGCCGGTGTTTCCAAGGCTTCTTCCAAGGCGTAGGCTCGCACTAGCGGTGTGGAACGGTAGTACTTATACTTTTCGAGTACAGGCTCGGGAATGTCTATCCAAGGATGGGTGGTGTCGAGTTCCTGTTCGGCACATGCTGTAGGGAAGATGTGGGCAAGGTCTGCTGCCGTAAGCGGTTCGCGTGTTTGAGGGTTGAGCAGTGGCTGAGGCTTATGGGGCATTTCTGCCTGAATGTTGTACCACTGCGTGGGTATTTCGTTTTCTTGAAGGATAAAGCGTTTTTGTCTTTTCATTGGTAAGGATTTTATATTTTAGAACTGTGCAAATTTAGTAAAGATGTAGGATTTGTTGGCGCCTCTGCGACAAATAGGATTTTTGACCGCTGTTTATAGATGAAGCGGGGGAATGTTGTCTATAAAGCGGGCATATTGTTCGATGAAGTAAGGCTTAGTATCGGTGATTTTCGGCCTACATCACGCAAATTTGCGTTTCGGCTCTGAACCCTCTGAGAAATTCGCTGGTTTTCATGCGTCGCTTGCCGGCAATTTGCAGCTCGTCTATCTTCAGGAAGCCATCGTTGAGTGCTACTCTAAGTTCGCTATTTTCGATGATGATTGTGCCTGTGGGCAGTGAATGGGAGGCAGTCTCCTTGGTGGTGGCGAAAATTTTCATCACCTCTGTTTTGTTGCCGTTTATGAGGTGAGTCCATGCTGCCGGGTAGGGGCTGAGTCCGCGAATAAAGTCATAGGTGCGTTTCACCCCCAAGTCCCAATCTATGCGGCATGTGTCTTTGAAGATTTTAGGGGCTGGGTGCAAGGTCTCGTCACTGATTAGTTGGCTTTGGGGGGTGCTCTGAATGGTTCCGGCTATGATATTGTCTACTGTTTCTATGACGAGGTCACCTCCAAGCAACATGAGTTTGTCGTGCACCACCTCGGCATTGTCGGTGTCGGCAATGGGTATCCGCACTTGCTGAATGATGTTGCCTGTGTCGATTTCGTGTTGCAGAAAGAAGGTGGTGATGCCAGTTTCTGTTTCGCCGTTGATGATGGCCCAGTTGATGGGCGCGGCTCCTCGGTATTGTGGCAGCAGGGAGGCGTGGAGGTTGAAAGTTCCCATGGGCGGCATTTGCCACACGACCTCTGGCAGCATACGAAAGGCTACGACTATCTGAAGATGGGCCTTCAGTGAGCTGAGTTCCTCCACGAACTTGGGGTCTTTGAGTTTTTCGGGTTGTAAAATGCGCAGTCCTTTTTCCGTGGCATATTGTTTTACGGCCGAGGGCTGAAGAGTGTCTTGATGTCGGCCTACGGGTTTGTCGGGCATGGTGACTACGCCCACTACATTGTATCCGCCCTCAACCAGTCGGCGTAGGCTTTCTACGGCAAAGTCGGGGGTGCCCATAAACACTATTCTCAGTTCGTTTTTTGTCATTAGCTTGATTTTTGTTTTGAGATTATTCTTCAGAAAAGTCGCGCATGATGTTTCGATAGGAGGCATAGAGCTTGTTTTTCGAAACGAAACCCACAAAGATGTTGTTTTCATCGACCACAGGCAGTTTGGTGGCCTCTGTGACATCGAAGGTATCCATTACGGTTTGCATGGGGTCGTTGGAGTGGAGCGTGGCTTGGGGTTGTTCCATGAGTTGTTCCACGCTATAGAGCCGATAGAGCTCGGTGCGATACATCAAGTGGCGCAAGTTGTCGATGTTGACCACTCCGAGCAGCGACCCTTTGAGGTCGACCACGGCAAACATGTATTCCTTATATCGTGAAATGGTTTGCACCATTTGCTGCATGGGCATGGTGGCGTGCAAACGAGGGGCCGATTTGTCGATGACGGCATCGAGGGTCATGAGGGTGAGTATGGAGCGGTCTTTGTGGTGGGTGAGGAGTTGTCCTTTTCGGGCCAGTCGCATGGCGTAGATGCTGTGGGGTTCAAAGGCAATGATGGTGAGATATGATGCTACGCTGACAATCATGAGCGGTATGAAGAGCGCATAGCCTCCTGTGAGCTCGGCAATAAGGAACACTCCAGTCAGTGGAGCGTGGAAAACTCCGCTCATGACGCCGGCCATTCCCAGCAGTGCATAGATGGTTTCGGGGGCTGGTGCAAAGTCGAAGGCGTAGTCATTCCATAGGCTGGCGAAAACCACGCCGCCCAGACAGCCCAGAAAGAGGCTTGGTGCGAAAGTCCCGCCGCATCCGCCGCCGCCGTTGGTGGCCGTGGTGGCAAACACCTTGAGCAGGATGATGAGGCCCAGATAGAGAATGAGCAATTGTGACTGCCCGTAGAAGAGCGAGTTGTTGAGCACCTGTTCCGACTCTCCGCGCAGCAGAAGGCTCACGGTATTATATCCCTCGCCGTAGAGACTTGGAAAGAAATAGATGAGCACGGCGAGCGACCCGCCCCCGATGGCGATGCGGGCATACATGTTCCCGATGCGTGCAAAGAGCTTTTCAAGAAAGTTCATCGTGCGGGTGAAATAGAGCGAGATAAGTCCGCAAGTGATGCCGAGCATTACGGTTGACACGACGTCTTTCACCTCGAATGCCGATTGGAGATTGAAGTCGAACATGGCGCCCGATCCATGAATGGCATAGGTGACACACATGGCCGTGAGGCACGACACGAGCAATGGAAGGAGCGAGGCCATAGTGAGGTCGACCATAAGCACCTCGAGTGTGAAGACGAGACCGGCTATGGGGGCCTTGAAGATGGCTGCAATGGCTCCCGAGGCTCCACACCCTATGAGTATCATTGTCGTTTTGTGGTCGCGCCCAAACATGTGGCCTATGTTGCTGCCCAGGGCTGAGCCTGTGAGGGCAATGGGCGACTCGGCTCCCACGCTGCCTCCAAAGCCGATGGTCAGGGCTGAAGCTATGAGGCTCGACCAGCAGTTGTGTCCCTTGATGTGGCCTTGACGGCGCGAGATGGCATAGAGAATTTTTGTCACGCCGTGGCTGATGTCGTCGCGCACAACGTAGCGAATGAAGAGGGCCGAGAGGGCTATGCCCACTATGGGGTATACCAGGAAGAGCCAGTTGGCCCGCGTGATGTCGAATCCCGATGTGAGCAGATGCTGAATGACTTCGATGAGCCATTTGAGCAAGCAGGCTGCCAAGGCCGAGAGCATGCCTACAAAGAAGCTGAGCGTCAGTGTGTACTGACGGTCGGAAAGGTGGTTATTGCACCATGTGGAAAAATGTTTGATGCCTATGTTCATCTTATAATGCTTATTTCGCCGCCCGTGCCGAGTTTGATGATGCCCGAGGCTGGCGGATTGCTTTCTTCGCGGCGCGAGGTGCAGATGTAGTCTACCTGTTGTTTGATTTGCTCGCTGATTTCGTGAAAACTGTGTGGCGAGGGTTGGCCGCTTACGTTGGCCGATGTTGAAACGATGGCGCGGCCCATGCGGTGGCAGAGCGAACTGCTGAAGAGTTCCTTGGTCACGCGAATGCCTACGCTGCCGTCGCTGGCCACGAGGCTGGGGGCCAAATTGCGTGCACCGTCATAGATGATGGTGAGCGGGCGGTCGGTAACTCCGATGAGGTCCCAAGCCACATCGGGCATGCGCTCTACATAGCGCGCCACGGCACCCTCGCTGTCAACCAGGGTGATGAGGGCCTTGGCCTCGTTGCGTTGTTTTATTTCGAACACGCGGCGCACGGCCTCATCGTTGGTAGCGTCGCAACCTATGCCCCAAATGGTGTCGGTGGGATAGAGAATGATGCCGCCTCGACGCATCACGCTGACAGCCTCGCGTATGTCGGCCAGCCAGGTTTCGGGCAGTGACGTCTTTTTTTCGTGTTGGGGGCGTTCGCTTTGTGTTTTCTTCATTGTCTTATGCTTTTTATGGAGCCAGCTTTGCGCTGAGCCGTTTCCTAACGGGGGCTTCGTAGCACTTCAGGCATAGCCAGCCCAGGGCGATGCTGCCTGCAAAGAGCAGAATGGCTTCGGGCCACACCTGGGCAATGGTGAGTTTGGAGTTTGTGCCGTCGAATCCGATGTAGTGGTAGAAGAGATACATGAGCGGATAGTGTACGGCATAGAGCGGATAGGAAAGGTTGCCTATGAAGAGGCACAATCGCTTTGTGGGTTCCGCCGGATTTGTGGTTTGTGAGCCGAGCCATACGAGCAGCGGGAAGGCTGCCACGACGCAGAGGGCTTCGAAGAGGCCGTTTGCCCACGGCATTTTGTCTGAGCCCAGTTTCGGCATGGCGGCTATGGCAATGAAGGCAAGGCTGCAACAGGCAAAGGTGAGGGTGGCGCTGAGCCGTCTGTTTTGAGCCTCTTTCTTTTGAATGTGTCGTGCCAGGAGCATTCCCGTGGAATAGGGGAAGAGCATGCGCACCAGTCCCTTGAAGAATCCGCCGTCGATGAAGCTCCATCCCACTCCCAGCTGGCTTTCGCTCACGGCAATGGTTGTGAGTAGCACTCCGCTTGCTGCCGCCACGATGGCCAGCATCTTAGTAGGCATCCGTCGCAGCAGCAGGGCATATAGCACGTTGCCTATGTATTCGAAGAAGAGTGACCAGCTGGGGCCGTTGAGGGGAAACATTTCGTTGTTTCCGCGCACGTCGATGGGGCTGCCGGGTGTGGCAGGGATGAGGAACATGGCTGCCAGCAGCGCGATGATGATCGCGCTGAGGCCTGGTGCGGTGCCGTCCCAGCGTGTGGCGCCTTGAATGAGGTAGGTGGCAAGGCCAATGATGGCGCCCATTACGACCATGGGGTGGAGCCTGATGAGGCGACGCTTGAAAAACGTGGCTGTTGACATTTGCGTCCAGCGTTGGTCGTAGGCATAGCCGATGACAAAGCCCGAGAGCACAAAGAAGAAGTCGACTGCCAGGTGACCGTGTGGTACGGGTGTCGTGGCAAAGCATTCAAAGACGTGGTAGAGGAGCACTGTGAGTGCGGCCACGCCGCGCATGCCGTCGAGTAGCGCATAGTGTGGTTTTGAACCAATGGACTTTTGCATGGAGATGTCAATAAGTTTTTTGCCGAGCAAAGTTAGTGTAAACTGCCCGATAACGGGCTATGATTGCTCCCTTTTTTGCGGAGTGGGGTGCTTAGTGGAGCAGGCCTGTTGGCGAATGGTTCTTAGAGTTGGCTTGACAATTTGAAGAGTTGGCTCGACAGTTTAAAATGTTGGCCCGACTGTTTTATGGGTCGGGCCAAGTGTTTTTGTGGTTGGGCGAGGTTTATTGCCTATTTGAAGATCATTTGTGCGAACTTGTGCAGGTAGCGTCGCCAGTTGTGCCAGTCGTGGCCTCCGTTGGTTTCTTGATATATGTAGGGTGCCTTGATGGAGTCGAGCTCGCGGCGCATTTTTTTGTTGGCCTCAAAGAGGAAGTCGTCTGAGCCTATGGCAATCCAATAAAGACGGGGCTTTTTGCGAAATTGGAGGTCCAGTTTTTGTGGCATGTCGTTATAGATGTCATTGTGTGCTCCAGGGCGTTGCGTGCCGACGGCTGCCGAGAAGAGGCCCACGTAGTCGAACCAGTCGGGGTTGTTGGCCGCAATGGTTTGGGTGTGCAGCCCGCCCATGGAGAGACCGGCAATGGCACGGTGGGCTTTGCCGCGTTTGACGCGATAGGTTTTTTCCACGAATGTGAGCACATCTTTGAATCCTGTTTCGTAGCTGCCTTCGAAGAGGTTGGTCATGGCCAGTAGGGGGCTTGCCATTGTCTCCGAAGCTTCAGCGCTGCGCGCCTCTTGCCGCCAGTTGCCGTTGGGCATTACCACTATCATGGGCACGGCCTTGCCTTGGGCAATGAGGTTGTCCATGATTTGCGCCGCGCGCCCCACGGTGGTCCAGTCGTCCTCGTTGCCCATCATGCCGTGGTGCAGGTAAAGCACCGGAAACTTTTGCTTTGGATTGGCGTAGTATGCGGCTGGCAAATACACCGTCATGCGCCGCTGTTTATGCTCTAGCGTGGGCGACGGATACCAGACTTTCTCTATCGTGCCATGTGCCACGTCTTGCACTTTGTAGTCGGGCTCGGTCACCACGTAGTTCTGGTTCCCGTGGAGCGGCAGTCCGGGGGTGTTTGTGTAGGCTTGGCCGTCTACGATGAAGTTGAAATAGTAGAAGTCGTTATCCACGGGAGCGCTCGTGTATGTCCAGTATCCTTGGTTGTCTTTGACGAGGTCGACGGTGTCGGGCACCATTATTTTTTGATGGCCGAGGTTGGCCTCTTTCTTGGGCAGGAATTCGCCCACGAGTTGCACGCGCCGTGCCGAATTGAGGTGGATGTTGAACTTGATGCTTTTGTCGGGGGCTACACTTACGTAGGGTAAAAATTGTGCTGTCAGAGTGAGCGCAGGCAATGTGGCGCAGAGGCAGGCGAGGATGTGTTTCATTATTGTGGGTGAAGTTGGTTTCAGATGCTCGGTGGCTATATTTTCCCGCCGTTTCGGCGCAGGTGCTCCATGATGTCGGCGGGAGCTTTTTTCTCCTTGAGCTGCGCGGCCATGAAGTCCATGTAGGGGGCCACGTGGGCAAAGAATTTTTTGTATCCGGCGCATAGGTAGTTGAGTCCCGGTTCGCCGGTGGGGGTGGTGGCGAAACGGTTTTTTGGACATTCGCCGTTGCAGGCAAATTTCCAGGCACATTGGCGGCATTGGGTGGGCAGGGAGTCTTGCTTGATGCGCCCGAAGGCTTGCTGCTGCTCGCCATAGAGCATTTCTACGAGCGAATGGTCGCGAATGTTGCCGAGCTTGAATTCGGGGAATACGAAATGGTCGCACGAATATACGTCGCCGTTGAATTCCATGACGGCAGCGTGGCCGCAGCTCTGCCCATAGGTGCACACACCGGGGGCTGCGCCCACCCAGTTGGCCAGGGTGGTGTCGAAAAGTTGTATGTAGTATTCTGCCACGTCGTGGCGCACCCACTCATCGAAGATGGTACACAGAAAATTGCCCCACTGCGCCGGGCTCACCGAGAAGTCGGCCAGCGTGCCCTCCTTGTCTTTCAGGTTGGCCAGGCGCGGCTTTCCGTTTTTGCCCACTACGAAGCGCTCTACGATGGGGGTGAACTGAATGTAGTGACACTTGATTTGCTTGAAGAAGTGATAGAAATCGAGGGGGTAGTCGGCATTGAAATCGTTGACTACGGCCAGTGCGTTCCAAGCCACTCCGTGCTTATTGAGCAGGTCGATGCCCTGCATCACCTTGCGCCACGAGGGCAGACCTTGGCGTGTCTTTCGATATTCGTCGTGAAACTCTTGCGGGCCGTCGATGGAGACTCCCACCAGCCAGTTGTTTTCGGCAAAGAACTGGCACCATTCGTCGGTGAGCAGCGTGCCGTTTGTCTGGATGCAGTTGTCGATGCGTCGCCCTTGTGCATATTGTTTTTGCAGGGCCATGGCTTTTTTGTAGAACGCAAGGGGGCGCATCAGCGTTTCGCCGCCATGCCATGTGAAGAGCACATCTTGCATGGTTTGGGCGCCTATGTATTCCTTGACAAAGCGCTCCAGCATTTCGTCGCTGATGACATGGCGCGGCACGTCGTCGTAGAGGCTGGCTTTCTCCAGGTAGTAGCAATACTTGCAAGCCAGGTTGCAGTGGGCTCCCACGGGCTTGAGCATCACGTAGAGCGGTCGGGCAAAGGGGGCGAAATCCATGGGTGGGGTGTTGGTGGAAAGAATAAAAGAACAGTGAACAGCCCGAAGCCCGAAGGCGGCGGAGCTGTTCACTGTCTGTGCAGTTTAATGGTTAGATGCCAAGTTTCTTGCGAATTTGCTTGGGTATGGCGTTCTTGTTGATAAGTATGTTCATCGTCTTGTAGGCCACATAGGGCTTCGACACGTAGAACATGCCTTTATACTTGCCATATTCTCCCCACGAGTTTTTCACCATGTAGAATTCCTTGCCGTCCTGGTCTTTGGCAATGCCATAGATTACCATGCCGTGGTCGTCGGTGGTTTCCCAGTTGTCGTAGCCCGTTTGGCGCAGTTCCTGGGTGATGTTGGCTTCGCCCTTGTCATTGGTGCCCTTCACTTCGGTTGTGGCCTTTCCGGTCCAGCGTGCAGCATCGCTTCCGGCTGTGCTCAGGTCGCGAATAACGGCAGGACATTGCACCACGCCGGTGCCACGGTCGAAGTATGGCTCGCTCACGTCGGCTCCCCATGCAAAGGTGTATCCGTTGCGTACAGCGCTTTCCATCACTTCCATGAATTCGTTGAGAGGCAGGTTGTAGCTCTCGGCCCAGCGCCAGTTGTCTTGGATTTCGAGGATGAACTTGCCATAGAAGGGGTGGTGGGTATAAGAGGTGAGCGACACGTAGTCGTCGTAGTTCAGGCCCAGGCTCTGTGCGAACGTTTGGGGAGTATAGGTCTTGCCCTTATATTCGAAGGTGGTGGGCACTTTTCCGAAATATCCGTCCATGATTTCGCTGAATGTGCTTTTCCAGCTCAAGGGT
The DNA here is from genome assembly GCA_902796835.1 of uncultured Bacteroidales bacterium. GTDB lineage: Bacteria > Bacteroidota > Bacteroidia > Bacteroidales > Bacteroidaceae > Alloprevotella. The sequence continues at coordinate 22,142 of CADBQP010000035.1, read as the reverse complement.
ATCTTCTTGTTTTTCGACTTCGAAATGGTCTGCACCAATCCCTGTGCGATGGGCCACATTTCGTTAAAGTTGTAGAGGCTGTCGCCATAGAGCGAGCCGGGGAAAGGCATGGCTTCCTGAGGGCAGATGCCGTAGTTTTTGAGGCAATAGAGCACGTCGTAGAAGCTGCCGCCTTGCTCGAGCGTCACGTCGCCGTGCATGCGCACAGCCTTGTCGGCGCGGTCGGCATAGGTCTTTTGGCAGACGAAGCTTTCGCAGAGGTCGTATTCGCCCTTGCCCTGACGAAGAAGCTCGGCTTCGAAATAGGAGAGCGAGCTGTAGTTCCAGCAGGTGCCGCTGCGGTTTTGGTTCTTAATGCTGGTGATGGGGTTTTCCTTCACCACGGTGAATTGCTTTTCGGGGGCCTTCTCTTGTGCGAAGGTGCTGCCCGAAACAATGATTGCCAAGGCGGCGAGAATGATTTTCTTCATAATGATGATATTGTTTTGTGTTGATTAGTTATTCTTTGTTTTCGGCCACGAAAGCTTCTACGTCGTCAATGTGATAGGGTATGCGCTTTTCTCCCAGGAATCGGCAGCCGTTGGCTGTGATGAGCACGTCGTCTTCGATGCGCACTCCGCCAAAGTCTTTGAATGTTTCAATTTTGTCGAAGTTCAGGAACTCGGCGTTGGTGCCTTGCTTGCGCCACAGGTCGATGAGCGCAGGAATGAAGTAGATGCCGGGTTCGTCGGTCACGACAAAGCCCTCTTCAAGCCTGCGTCCCATGCGCAGGGCATTGAGGCCAAACTGTGTGCTGGGGCGTGTTTCGGCATTGAAGCCCACGTGGATTTGGCCAAGCCCCTCCATGTCGTGCACGTCCATGCCCATCATGTGGCCCAGTCCGTGGGGCAGAAACAGGGCATGGGCTCCTGCCTGCACAGCCTCTTCGGTGTTGCCGCGCATCAGGCCCAGGTCTTTCAGACGGTCGGTCATGAGGCGGCATACGTCGAGGTGCACGTCGAGATATTTCACTCCGGGCTTGGCCACTTGCAGGGCCAGGTCGTGGCAGTCGCTTACAATGCTGTATATGTCGCGCTGGCGCTGGTTGTAGCGTCCGCTGATGGGGGTGGTGCGTGTGTGGTCAGAACAGTAGTGCTCATTGGTTTCGGCACCGGCGTCGCAAAGGAAGAGGCGCCCAGCTTCGAGCGGAGCCGTGCTGGGATAGCCGTGCATCACTTCGCCGTGCATCGTCGTGATGCTCTGAAACGAGGTGATGGCACCGCGAGAGGCTGCAATGCCGCCAATCACACCGCTAATGTATTGCTCCGTTACTCCGGGGCGGCAAAGGCGCATGGCGGTGGTGTGCATTTCGTAGCCTATGTCGCAGGCACGCTCTATTTCGGCAATCTCTTCAGCCGACTTCTTGGAGCGCAAGGCCACTACGGCGTCGATGAGCTGCTGGCTCGGGGCGAGACGATAGGGATGGAGCCCAGTGAGGTCGGCAAGCTGAATTTTGTGGTCGTAGCGATAGGGCGGCAGGTAATGGACCTTGCGACCAGCTTTCAAGGCTTCGGCCACCAGCTCAGCCAGCTTGGCCATAGGAGCGTGTGCTTGCACTCCACACTCGGCAGCCATGTCGGCCACGGAGTCTACACTGCCATACCAAATGATGTCGTCGATGTCGATTTTATCGCCCAAAAGCCATTCCTGCCCGTTGTCGGCATCGATTACGCCGCAGAGTCCGTCGCGGTGTTGACCGTAAAAATAAAGAAACGAGCTGTCTTGACGAAACTTATAGGTGTTGGCAGGATAGTTCATCGGAGCCTCGTTGTTTCCAAGCAGCACAATGAGGCCGTTTCCCACCAGGCTACGAAGCCTGGCGCGGCGCTCTATGTAGGTTTGTTGGGGGAAAAGCATAGTGTGTGTGCAATTAAAATTCGTAATTTCTGCAAAAGTAACAAAAACCGCTTATCTGCGCCCTTTAGGGCGTAGTTTTTTTTCGACTTCATTAAGCGTGCCGTCTATAAGCGCCAAACCAGCGCCAAAGGCAACCGTTAAGGTCATAGCTATCATAAACAGAACTGCAAGGTTTTAAGAGTGGCGTGGATAAATTCTTTTTTCGCGTAGATAACTATGACTGCTTGGCCGCATTTTTTTTCGTACCTTTGCGCCATGACGTTGCACATCTTTAACCCTGGCCACGACGAGGCGCTGGCGGCTGGCTCTCCTTATTATACACATACGCTGGCGGCTCGCACGCTCTGTGATGCTTTGTGGCGTTTGCCCAGTGTGTGGGCAGAGACGGGCGACATGGTGGTGAACGAGAACCGCTTGGCCACGGTCAAAATCGATTGGGCCACCGTGGAGCGCATAGAGCCGTGGGGTTGGGATGCCGCCTTGGTCCACAAACTCAGGCGTGCTGGTGCACCTCCAAATTTGCTGCCCTCAGAAGATACTCTGAACGAGATTCGTGCGCAGAGCAGCAGGCTGACGGCGACAAACTTGCTTGCTATGTTGCCGCGACCTGTGGTGTGTGAGAGTTGTTGGTGCACTGACATAGAGCGCGTTGAAGAGGCTGTGGCGCACTACGGGAGAGCCATGCTAAAAGCGCCGTGGTCGAGCAGCGGGCGCGGTGTATTTGCCGCAAAGCACCCCATGACGGTGCCCGTAAGGCAACGGTGCGAAAAAATCATTGCCACGCAGGGCGCCGTCGAGGTGGAGCCCTTTTTCGAACGCGTTTTCGACCTTGCTCTCGAATTCAACATGTGCGGTAATGGCAAATGCGAGTATCTGGGCCTGTCGTATTTTCTGACCAATGAGCGCGGTGAGTATCGCGGGAATGACTTGCGGCTCAGTTATGTTGGTGCCAAGTATTTTGAATCCTTTGAACTAAAGGAGACCATTGCCGCCGTGAGCCATGGGCTTTCCACTGTTGTGGGTAATCGCTACGTGGGGCCCGTCGGGGTGGACATGATGCTGTTCATGGACAAAGGTCATTTGCGCCTTCATCCCTGCATAGAGGTAAATTTGCGCCGCACGATGGGGTGGGTGGCACTGCAATTGTGCAAGGGCCTTTCGCAGGTTGACCATAAAGTGTTCGCCCTGCACGCGGCAGCCGATGGCAGCGGCTGGAGTGTGAAGGATGCCTAAAAATAAGAATATGAAAGAAAAGACAATGGGAAAAATACAACCACAATTTCAGCGAACCGAAATGTTGCTGGGCACACAAGCTATGAATGCATTGCAAAGCAGCCATGTGGCTGTGTTCGGCGTGGGTGGCGTGGGAGGATATGTTGTAGAGGCCTTGGCTCGTAGCGGAGTGGGGGCGCTGACGCTCTTCGATGCCGATGTGGTGGCAATGAGCAACGTGAACCGACAGATAATAGCTCTGCTTAGCACCGTGGGACGTCCCAAGGTGGAAGTGGCGGCGGAGCGCATAGCCGACATAAATCCCGATTGCAAGGTTGAAGCTCGACAGATTTTCTATCTGCCCGAAAATGCCGATGAGGTGAACCTTGAGACTTTCGATTACGTGGTGGATTGTGTGGACACTGTTTCGGCAAAGCTGGAGCTTCTTCGTCGTTGTCAAAAGTTGGGTGTGCCCATTATCAGTTGCATGGGAGCGGCCAACAAAATGAACCCGGCAGCCTTTCGTGTGGCCGACCTCTCTCAGACGAAGGTGGACCCTTTGGCCAAAATTATTCGTCGCAAACTGCGTGCAGAAGGCATCCTGCATGCCAAGGTTGTTTTTAGCGAAGAAGAACCTATGACGCCTGACCAGCATGGAACTAACCAGAGGGGGAATGATGAACCTCGTCGTTCGGTGCCGGCCAGCAATGCTTTCGTTCCTCCTGCCGAGGGCTTGGTGGCGGCTGCCGAAGTGGTGAGAGACCTGATAGGGAGGACTTAGGATTATGAAACTCTCGAGTGAAAAAAAGAGAAAAAGGTGTTGTTCGGCACAGAACAATACCTTTTTCTCTATAATGAAAAATGCTTATGAATCTCCAGATTATTCCTGAGCCGTTGTTTCGGTTTCGGTAGCTTTCGGTGTAGCTTCTTCAGCTTCGGCAGTTGCCGGTGTTGTTTCCTTCCCGGCTTCGTCAGCTGGTTTGGCTCCGCCTTTTAGCTGCTCGCGAACAGCAGCTATTTTTTGTGCTACGGTTTCGAGATCGAGTTTCAGGGTTTCGATGCGTTTCTTCATTTCTTCTACGAGAGCATTTCCTGATGAAGATTTCGACGAAAAGAATCCAAGGTTTGTTTCGTAGTTCTTGATTTCGGCACTTTTTTCTTCGAACAGTTTCTTGAGGCGAGCCAATTCGCGTTCGAGCTCGTTGCCGCCCTTTTCGGCCACATTGCGACGGAAGTTTTCTACGCTGCGGCGTGCAGCACTGAAATGGCGTTCGGTGCGCAGTCTTTCCATCACGTTGTGGAAGCGCTTGTAGATGGCATCTTTCTTTCTGAAGGGTACATGTCCCGTCTCGTTCCATTCTGCCATGAGATTGTTCACCTGCTCGGTAGCATCTTCGATACCTTCGTTCAGCAGTTGTTCGAGCTGTTCAAGAATTCCCTTTTTGCGTTCCAGATTGGCACTTTCCTCTTGACGCTTGTCACCGGTGGCTTCGTTTTTGCGGGCAAAGAATGCATTGCATGCCTCGTTAAAGCGGCGCCATACGGCCTCGGAGGCACGATGGGCGGTGGGGCCTATTTCTTTCCAACGCTTTTGCAATTCAATGAGCTTGTTGGTGGTGGCGCTCCATTCAGTGCTGTCTTTTAATGCTTCGGCTTCTTCGGCGAGTTTAGTTTTCAGCCCAAGGTTGGCAGCCCATGTCTCGCGCTGTGTCTTGAAAAATTCGGCCTTGCTCTGGAAGAAACGGTCGCAGGCTGCACGGAAACGTTCAAAAATCTTGGTGTTAACTTTGCGAGGTGTGAATCCTATAGTCTTCCAGCGAGCTTGGAGTTCAAGCACTGCCTTGGTGAGCTTTTCCCAATCGCCAAAGGTCTTAGCATTTTCCACGTCGATTGCTTCGGCCTCTTCGCAGAGTTGGGTCTTGAGAGCGAGATTTTCTTCTTCTTTGGCTTTCAGGGCTTCGAAGTGGTCTTGATGGCGTTTGTTAACGAGGGTGGAGGCTGCTTTGAAGCGTGTCCAGATTTCCTCGCGCAGATCTTTGGCAACAGGACCAGTTTCGCGGAATTGCTGGTGGAGTTGTTGCAATTGGTGGAAAGCCGAAATGGGGTCTTCCACTTCGGATAGCTTTTCGGCGGCTTCGCAAAGGCGCGTTTTGATTTCAAGGTTTTTCTTGAAGTCATAGGCACGGAATTCATTGTTAAGCCTGAGCAAGTCGTAGAATTGCTCTACCAGCATCTGATATGTTTTCCAAAGTTCGGTGGCTCGCTCAGCGGGCACTTGCCCTATCTCCTTCCATTCAGCTTGAAGCTGTTTGAACTCGTTGTATGCTTTGTCGGCTACATCGGCCGATACGGTCATTTCTTTTATTCTCTCAATGATTTCTGTTTTGCGCTTCAAATTTTCTTGGCGATCTTGTTCTTCTTTTTCTGAAGCCTGGGCCCGCAGTTCTTTCACGCGATTGAGCTCGGTTTTGAAAGCCTCTTCGGTGGCATCGGCTTCGGGCACGAAGGCTTCGGCCTCGCCTCCTTTGGCAATGAAGGCTTCGCGAGCTGACAGAATTTCTGCATTGTGAAATCTGTAGTAGGCTTGCTTTAGTGCTTCAATTTCACCGCGCTCTGCCACTTCGCCTTGTTCGGCAATTTGGCGCAAACGCTCAATCACCGACTGCTTGTCTTGAGGCATTGGATGCTCATTTTTAGCCTTCGATTCTGTTTCTGCTTCTGTTTGGGCTACAACTTCTGCTTCTTGGGGTTCACCGTTGTCTGTGGCGTCTGCTTGGGCCTCCTCGGGTGCTGTGGTGGCTACTTCAACGGATTCTGTTTCCTGAGCTTGGTTCTGAAGTTCTTCTTCGTTAAGTGTAGATTTGTTTTCTTCCATGAGAATAAAAGGAGATAGGGTATGAATTTCTGTTTGCGAGCGACAAATTAAAGGAATTTTTCGCGATTAACAAAGGATTTGCGCATTTTTTTTGTGCAGAATGGGCTCTAATACAAATTAATGAGGATATTTTGCGTCATTGAGTGTATTCGCTATTCCTGCCAAGTCTGACTGTTCGCTGATGAAGCGGAGCCTCGAAATAAGGCCGCGCCGTGAAGGTTGTGTCGCCCTGGGGAGAGAAGAATGTGACGTCGTAAAGGGGGTGTTGACTTATTTCGTCGGGTTCGGCAGGTTTCAGGCTCTTAAAAGACAGCCCTTGTACGGCTTGGGGCAGAGCGTACACAATGGGACCGGCTCGTAGAATTCCGTAGGAAGAATGTGGCGATTCTGTCTCAAAATGCATGGCAATTGGGAGGTTCGCATAGACCTCGTCGCCTTCGCTCCAATCGCGGCTGATAAGAGCATATCCACCATCTATTTCATAAGGTGTGTCGTGGCCGTTTACGTAGATAGGGAACGCTTCCTTGCTCCATTCCGGTATGCGCAACCTGAGGGTGAATTCGCGGGCAGGCTTGATGATTTTTCCGAAACGCAATTTAATGGTGGGTGAAAAGGGCATGCCCGTGATTTGGTCGAGAGCAATGTCAAACTCGTTGGTGGCAATATGTGCGAAGCAGTTTACGTAGAAGTTTACATAAAGATTTTTCCCTGTTGTGGCGTAGACCATGCCGGCCGACGAAAGCATGGCTTGCGCAGCTGTAACGCGGTCAAGGCGTGGCTCTCCAGCCACAATGGCAGCTGGCAAAGCGTTGTAGAGGGCCCGTTCCATGATGTCGGCATAGTGAGCATGCCCTGTGAGTGCCAGCAGACGGGCGGCCTCCGAAGTGATTTTTGCAGACTCCAATCCTTGGAAGGCAAGATTTTCGTCGTCAAGCCCTCCTATAATATTTATTGTGTCGGCTTTGCGTTGCTCTTCCCACTTTTTAAGGGCAGCCTTGAACATTTTACGATGAGCGCTCAAGGGAACGGGTTTCAAGGCGCTGTCGGCATAGAAAGGCAGAAGTTGCCAGTTTGTGGCGTCGTGGTCAAGAAACGTAACGTTTTCGGCCCCTATGAATTGTAAGGGTCGCTTCAGTGGCGATGATTGTGCCATGGCATGGCAGGCAATAAGCCAGCAGAGTGCGAGCGCGCAAGTCGTCAGGACGTGTTGGTGTGTATGTTTATGTAGGTTCATGTCTTTGAATTTCATGTGGCAAAAGTACGACTTTGCCCCGAACCGAGCAGAAAGTTCGCAAAAAACTTGGAAAAAATTTGTCGGAACCAAAATCCCACCGTAAATTTGCAGCTGCAAAACGGGAGGGCATCCCTTTTGCGGGCTCCAAAATGAAGAGTCTTCCGATTGGGGTATGGTGTAATGGTAACACTGCAGATTCTGGTCCTGCCTTTCCTGGTTCGAGTCCGGGTACCCCAACAAAAGCACTGCGCGTTAAGCATCCGAAAATTCGGGTGCTTAACGCTTTTTAATTTTAGAAGTTTAGCAACCTTTTCTTTGTAAATTGGCTTTTTGTGGTTACTTTTGCCACTGTTCGTAAAGAGCAAAAAAGAAACTAAATAGCCACTGAGGCCCACTATGCACATACTCTACGAGGATAATCACCTCATCATCGTGAACAAAGCTCCTGGCGAAATTACTCAGGGCGACAAGACTGGCGATCGCACGCTGGGCGACGAGGTGAAAGATTACATCAAGAAGAAATATGACAAGCCGGGCAATGTGTTTTTGGGTTTGCCCCATCGGCTCGACCGCCCAACAAGCGGGGTGGTGGTTCTGGCGCGCACCAGCAAGGCTCTCGAACGTTTGAATGCCATGTTTCGGAATGGAAAGGTGCGGAAGATTTATCATGCCATCGTGCCCAAAGTAGTCTCGCCTTTGCCGGGTGCAGACCGCGATGGCTACGCAACCTTGCGCCATTGGCTCATTCGCAACGAGCGTCAAAATAAATCGTATGCTTATTCTCGTCAGGTGGCGGGCTCCAAGGAGGCGGTGCTCGACTATGCCATCGCAGGTCAGTCTAATAACTACACGCTTCTTGAAGTGAGGCTCCATACGGGGCGCCACCATCAAATACGCTGCCAACTTGCGGCCCAGGGACTTGTCATCAAGGGCGACCTGAAATATGGGGCGCCGCGCAGCAATCCCGACGGTAGCATTTGCCTGCATGCACGCCGCATAGTGTTCGAGCATCCCGTTTCCCATCAAATGATTGACGTGGTGGCGCCTTATCCCGACACTCCGCTATGGCGCGCCTTCGACGTGTCAACGTGATGGCGGTTCCACCGATGGCCTGCAAACTTAGTATTGATATTATTCCATACCTTAAATTAATATGAACACACCTGCAAAATTCCTTCCCCTGATGCTTTCGGTTGTTCCGTTTGCCGCTATGGCGCGTGTGCCCAAAAAGCCCCTCCCTCTTCGGCCTAATGTAATTGTAATTCTGGCCGACGATTTGGGATATGGCGACCTTGAATGCTATGGAGCCAAAGGGGTGCATACACCCTGTGTCGATGCGCTGGCGCAATCGGGCATCCGGTTCACTAATGCCCACGCCATGGCCTCCACCAGTACACCTTCGCGCTATGCCATGCTCACTGGCGAGTATGCCTTTCGCAAGCAGGGCACCGATGTGGCAGCTGGCAATGCGGGCATGATTATCAGCCCCGAACAGTTCACGATGGCCGATGCTTTCCGCCAGGCTGGGTATGCCACGGGGGCCATCGGAAAATGGCATTTGGGCCTTGGCGCCAAAACGGGTGAACAAGACTGGAATGGAATCGTCAGTCCGTCACTCGAGGCGTTAGGGTTCGACTATCATTATATCATGGCGGCCACGGCCGATCGCGTGCCCTGTGTGTTCATTGAAAACGGACGTGTGGCCAACTATGACCCCTCGGCACCCATCGAGGTGAGCTACAAGCAAAATTTTGAGGGGGAGCCCACGGGGCGCAACAACCCCGAGTTGCTCTACAACCTGCGCTCCAGCCACGGCCACGACATGTCGATAGTGAACGGCATTGGTCGCATTGGTTACATGAAAGGAGGTGGAAGGGCGCTCTGGCGTGACGAAGATATAGCCGACAGCATTGCCTCCCATGCCGTAAGTTTCATTACGTCGCATGCAGACAGTGCCTTCTTTCTCTATCTTGCCACCAACGATGTGCACGTGCCGCGCTTCCCACATCATCGTTTCCGTGGCAAATCAACCATGGGGCTTCGCGGCGATGCCATTGCGCAGTTCGATTGGACTGTGGGACGCGTCATCGAAGTGCTCGACAGCCTTCATCTGCGCGACAATACCCTCATTGTGCTCACCAGCGACAATGGCCCCGTGGTCGACGACGGATATGCCGACCGCGCGGAGGAGCTGCTTGGCAATCATCGCCCTGCCGGCCCGTTTCGCGGCATGAAATACAGTTCGTTCGAGGGCGGCACGGCGGTACCGTTCATCGTGAGTTGGCCGCGTCAGGTGCAGGCAAGTCAAACTTGCGAAACCTTGTTGAGCCAAATCGACTTGCTTCGCTCCATGGCGGCGCTCCTGCGTGTAGCGCCTCCTGCCGGTGCCGCCATCGACAGCCGCGACATGATGGGCCAAATGCTTGGCAACCGTGCCGACGGCAGAGACTATGTGATAGAATACGCCTCAAACCACAACATTTCAGTGCGCACACCGCGCTGGAAATACATTCCTCCTTGCAATGGTCCCAAAATGATACCCTGGGGCCCGAAAATCGAAACCGGAAACTTGCCTGAGCCGCAGCTTTACGACATGAGCATGCCCTGGGAACACAAAAACGTAGCATCCAGTCACCCCGATGTGGTCAAAAAGCTGCAGGCCGTCATCGATTTCGAGAAATCAAAGACTGCTGAAAAATAAAAAAAAGCAAAAATAATGCGCAATTATTGCTAAATATATTTAAAATTCATATCTTTGCTTCGCACAAAGTCTGTTTGGTTCAGTTTGCGAGAGAGCCGATAGTCTTGTGTGAGCCATAGTAAAAGCAATACAAAAACAACAAAATAAACCGTCAACACTATGAAAAAGAAACTCTTTTTGGCAGCCTTTGCCATTCTTTTCGGAACTGCGTCGATTTTTGCGCAGGAAGTGAAAAAAGATTACAAGCCCTATCCCTACGGCTTTGTAGGACTGCAGGGCGGTGCCCAAATGACATTTACCAACTACAAGCACACAAAACTCATCACGCCCCTGGCCGGAGTGCAGGTGGGCGCCATGTTCACGCCCGTTGTTGGAGCACGCCTGAGTGCGCAAGGCATTTGGAACAAAACTGCTGCCAAGGCCATGTATGAGCCCAACAATAAGTGCAAGTACAAGTATGTGACGGGCGATCTCGACCTTTTGGTGAATCTCTCGAATGCCTTCTTCCCCGGCAAGACACATACGTTCAACACCTTCCTCATTGCCGGTGCAGGTCTCACCTATGCCTGGGACTATGAGCCCGACGCCAACATGCCGGCCGGTGCAGCCTCTGAATTTGTGTGGACGGGCAAGCGCTACTCCCACAACTTCCGTGTAGGTTTGGCCGAAGAAATCAACCTGGCCAAGCATTGGGCAGTCAATATCGAGGTAGACCTCAACAACCTGCACGACCGCTTCAACTGCAAGCGTAACTGGGATTGCGACTGGCAACTCACCGGAATGGTGGGCATCACCTACAAGTTCGGCTTCAAGAAGGCTCCCAAGCCTGTAGTGCCCGTTGTGGCTCCTGTGCAGAATTATGCCGAGACCCAAAATGTTGCCGTGGCTCCCGTGAAGGAAGAAACTCCTGCACCCATTGTCAAGAAATACGTACCTCTCAAGGAAACTCTCTATTATGAGATTCGTGATTCAGAGCCTGCTGCAGACATCCTCGATAAGATTGCAGCTTGGGCAAAGGATAATCCAGAAAAGACAGTCCTCGTAAGTGGCTATGCCGACAAGGCTACTGGCACTGAGAAGATAAACATGGAGTATTCTCAAGCTCGCGTTGACAAGGTGGTAGATGGCTTGAAGCTCCGCGGAGTTCCCGAAGCACAGATAAAGGCCACTGCTTATGGCGACGCCGTGCAACCCTTCCCCGCCGAAAACGACAAGAACCGCTGCGTCATCGTAGAGTCGAATTAATTGGCAGAAACATATCTTAAAGTATTTTGCCGTGTAATGGAACTTATTTCAGAGCACGGCAAAATACGTTTTTTGCACAAGCCCTACTTTTTTAGATTAGAAAGCAGGGTGCATTGCTTGGACTATCCAATCCGTGTGCCATTTGACTCTGAATCAACCAAAACAATAAAAGTGTGAAAAAAGCAATAAAAAGCATACTGAGTGCACTATCCGAGCATCTGTTCATTACGTTGCTCTCGCTGTTTTTTGCAGCCTGTTTTGCAGGAATAACACTGAGTATCCCCTTTTTCAATCCCATAGCCAAGTCTTTGGCGAACTTTTCGTTGATTGATGTCTATTATCAAGCCCTGCATTCTGGTACGGCACCCGACACGAGCCAGGTGATCAGTATTGTCGACATTGGCGAGGAAGCCAGCCGCTCGCGCTTGGCACGGGTAGTCGACAGTGTGAATATGGCCGAGCCGTCTGTGGTTGTGTTCGACGTTATTTTCAATGGGCTCCGGGGCGATACGGCAGGCAGCATGGCCTTGCTTGAAGCTATCAGCAATACCACCTCGCCGAGATTTGCCTTTGCCATGACCGATTACGATGCCGAAAAGAATACATTTACGCATCTTTATCGTTCCTTTTTCAATATTTCAGACGATTTAGGCCTTGAAGGCTATGTGAACGTAAAGGAATCCGAAGGAGGCGAAGTGATTCGAAAATTCAGCGAGCAGCGTCGCTACATGGGCGATACACTGTATTCACTTGCTTTTATGGCAGCATCGGCATTCGATGAAGCCTGTACCACACAAGGCACAGTGCAAGTTCCTGTCGATTTTACTCCAGTTGTATTGCCGGCCAATACCCTTTTGAGCGTAAAGCCGGCAACAAGTTTTTCGGCAGACAGGATTATTGATTTTAGTCCTACCCACTTCCCGGTTGTACGCTATGACCAAGTGTCCGGGGCCTTCGACAACCTAAAAGGACGTATTGTCATTATTGGTGCGCTTCACGATTTGCAGGACAATCATAATACCACGATTGGCCGTATGGATGGTCCTGAGGTGTTGGCCTACAGCGTGCAGACATTGCTTGAAAACAAAAAGATAGAATCGTTGTCATCGCCGGTGCAATGGATCTCAACCATCTTGTTGTTGTTTTTTACGCAGATACTGACATTCTCGTTTTCGGCCTACATTTTTAAGAACCGAAAAAAGAATCTGTTTACAAAATTCGGAGCCTATTCGTCAACCTATGGTGCCATAGTGAAAACAATATGGTTGGCCATACTTACTTTTATGACATTCTACGCTTTCGTAGCATTCGGAAAATCGTTCGACCTGCTTTGGCTTCTCATGGGAATAGCGTTTCTCGGATTCTCTAACGGCTGCTATAAAGCCGTCATACAGATACTTGCAGAGAAGAACCCTAAGTCGATATTTGCAAAATCTATTATTTACAAAATTTATGGAGTATAAACCTATAATAAACAATTGCCATGCATATTAATCGTATCTGCTTCACTATTATTTCCTCTGTTTTTTTGCTTGTCATTCCAGTTCAGGCTCAGAGTGTATGGGTTGTCTCGAAAATGGGTAATTTCTACAAGATCATAGAGAACAGACCTGCCGTTGTGAAGGGCAAAAAAGCCGCACCCCAAGCCATGAAGTCCCCGGCTTCGGAAAAAGTTGTTCGCGTTCGTGCCAGCCAAGAGCTGAATTTGAAGGATGTGCTTAGAGTTCCCGGCCAGGGCAAATTGGTGCTTTTCGACATAGAAAACAAGCGAGAGTATGAGTTTCGTTCAAACTATGAAGGAGTGCTGTCCGTAGCCAAAATAATAAGCAGCACCGAAAACACCTCGGCGCGACGTCTCACGGAGATTTACTTTAAATATCTATGTATGCAGATGATGCAAAAAAAGAGCAATCTTAAGTCTGAAAATGCCCTAACAGCCGTGTTGCGCCACATGGATATTACCTCCGATGAAGAAGATATGGAAGAGCCTTCTGACGATAATAAATACTTGGAAGAAGATGAGGCAACCGATGAAGGCAAGGAAGGTTAAGGGACTCCAATGTCGTGTGTTCCTCGTTCTGCTTGCGGCTGCATCTGTGCTGGCAGTGAATGTCGAGGCTCAGGTGCTCGATTCGCTCAATGTGTATTTCGACCAGGCCGAAGACTGTTTTGCCCGTGGCAAGTACGATCAGGCCGACAACCTGTATAAGCGTGCACAAACCTTTGCTTCGGTTCTTAATCGTAATCTCTACACCTATCGCTATAGCGTTATTCTGGAGCGTCAGGCCAACATAAAGGCCCTTCGCGGTCAATATGCCGAAGCGGCCGAGATGATGGACCAAGTGATCGAACATCGTCGAAAGATCAACTTGGGTTCGGCTGTGGTGGGGGCCGCCTTTAGCGTAAAAGCCATTTATCAGTTTGCGCAGAAAAAATACGACGAGGCCATACAAAGTGCGCTTGATGCCGAAAAACTCTATGGCGAAGGCGTAGGTAAATCGGATCATTTCTATGCGGTAAACCTCAGCAATTTGGCCTCATACTATTCGTCGCGCGGTGCCAGTGTCGATGATTTCAAGAATGCCGTGAAGTATGCAGAGTTGGCGTTGAAACATCTTGACTCAAAGAGCCCCGAATATGCTCAGACCATAAATAACTTGGTTGTCTATTATTCCCAGGCAGGCGATTTAAAAAAATCCAATGACCTGTCGAAGAAGGCGCTGCAAAAGGGTAGGAAGATTTTAGGTGCTAACAACGTGGCTTTTGCAGATGTCTTAGGAAGGCTCTCATTGCGTTTTGCCAATCTTAAGAACTACACGCAAGCCATAGAATATGCAAAAGAGGCAAGCGACATATATGCGCTCAATCCCTCGGCCTCTAATTCATTAAATCATGCTGTTCTGTTGGCAAATCTGGGCTCCTTTTGCAAGCAGGCCGAGCGTTTCGACTTAGGTGTGGAATCGCTGCTGCAGGCCCAGGCCATGTTCATAAGCAACAATGCTCAGCACACGCAGGATTATATCAATTGCACCAGTAATTTGGCTGCGATATATCGCATGCAGGGCAATCTTGAGGCAGCCGTGGAATTGGTGAATGCCACGGAGACGCAACTGGAACAGACTGACGAAAAGAGCAACTACTTGGTCTATGCCAAATCGCTGAGCGAACAGGCTTGGCTTTATGCCGCCAATGGCGATTATGCCAAGGCCATAGAATTAGAGCAGAAGGCTCAGGATGTGCTTCAGCACAATGCCGACTCGCTCAATATCGGAATCTCGCTCAACGACCTTGCCGCCCACCACTTCAACCAAGGAAACACCGACGAGGCTATCAATCTTTGCCAGCAGGCGATAGGAGTGTTGCAGCGCGGAAATTTCCGAAATACGGCTTTAGGCCGCGCACTTAACAACCTGTCGATTTTCTATTATCACGAAGGCTTGCATGCCCAGACCTTGTACTATGCCAAGCAGGCTTCCGAAAACTACGAAGAGCTGGGCGACACGGCCTCGTCCACCTATTCAAAAATAGTGGCTAATCTTGCAATGTTCTATTTTCTGGAGGGCGAGACGCAGCGTGCCATAGAATTGGGACAAAGGTCGCTTCGTATCCAACTGTCCATTTTGGGCGACAACCATCCCGACTTGGTTATTAGCTATTATAATCTGTCCAACTTCTACTTGAAGCTTCATGATGTGGAGCAGGTGCGCCATTATTACGACTTAGCACTCCGCCTGCAGACGCAGCATGTGAAGGGAAATTTTTCGCATCTCACCACCCATGGTCGCGAGCTATATTGGAACACCAAAAGCTACATCTTCCGTTTAGCACCCACATTGGCTGTGCTTACCGACGGCGACCAAACCTTAGTGGGCGATGCCTACAATGCAGCCTTGTTCACAAAGGGAATACTTCTCAATGCCGAAATTGATTTCAAAAATTTCCTGTTTCGTTCTGGCCAGATGGATTTGCTTAGGCAGTACGAGGATTTGGAAGCCACTCAAAAACTGCTGAACGAGTATTATAACTCAGCGCAGACCGACCCCGAAAAACTGCAGCAACTCAGACGAAAGACACGCGTGTTGGAACGCAGCATAATGCGCGGTTGCAAGGAGTTTGGCGACTTTACGTCAAATCTCTCAATCAGTTATAGCCAAGTGGCCGATTCGTTACCTCAAGGAGCTGCTGCCGTAGAGTTCATCGACATACAGACTGCCGACAACGATCGGCTCTATGCGGCATTGCTGCTTCAACACGGACAGGGACAGCCACAACTTGTCAAACTGTTTTCGATGAAGGAACTGCATGCCGAAAAATATGCTGGTAAATCATTCGAAGAGGCTCTGGCCAATCCGCAGGGCGTCAATGCCATCTACGACAATCCATTGGTGGGCCATTTGGTTTGGAATGAAATTCGAAAGCAGTTATCGGCCGATGTGCATACCATCTATTTTTCACCCTCGGGCGTATTCCATCAATTGGGAATAGAATATCTGAAGATTAATTTCGAAACACGCATCAACGACCTTTATACCATTCACCGACTTTCGTCGACCAAGTCGATAGCCCAGGCCAAGAAGCAGTCTGTGCTTAGGGATGCCGTTGTCTATGGCGGACTGAGCTACGAGATGGACCGCGAAGAAATGGCCATGCGGCATGAGCAATATGCTCCGAGCCTTATGGCCATGAACAACGGCTCGGACGTGCAGAATCAGCGTTCTCTCTTCAGTGCGAATGCCACGGCCATCGATTCGCTCATGTCGCGAGGCATGTCGTTCAGCTATCTCGAAGGCACGCTCGAGGAGGCCCGTCAGGTGAGCTCCCAGCTGACCGAAGCGCTCATACCCACGCAACTATATGTTGACACAGAGGGCACGGAGGAATCGTTCAAGGCACTTAGCGGCAAGGGCACTTCGCTGGTGCATATAGCCACACACGGTTTCTATTTTTCGGATGGCGATTTGCAGAAGGACCGTAAAATACTACGAATACTTGGCGATGACAATTCGGGGGCTGCGAACCATGCGAACAGCATGAGCTATTCCGGCCTGCTGATGTCGGGGGCCGACAATGTGCTGAGCGGGCGCCGCCTGCCAAGCAATGTGGACAACGGCATTCTTACGGCCAAGGAGATTTCGGAGCTCGACCTGAGGGGCTTGGATCTCATTGTGCTTTCGGCCTGTCAGACCGGTCAGGGCGAATTGCGCGAAGACGGTGTGTACGGGCTGCAGCGTGCCTTTAAGAAGGCAGGTGCTCAGACCTTGGTGATGAGTTTGTGGAGTGTGGACGACAGAGCGACACAACTCATGATGTCGTCATTCTATGCCGCGCTAACGCAGGGCATGAGCAAGCGTAAGGCTTTTGTCAGCGCCCAGCAGCATCTGCGCGACATGGGATATGAGGAACCCTACTATTGGGCAGCCTTCGTCATGCTCGACGATGGTGAGTGATAAGAACAGGATTAGCGAAGGCAACACCCACCGTGAGTGTTGCCTTTTTTTGTTTTTTAAGATGAATCTTTGTTTGGCAAAAACTACGTTTGCCATACTTCTTGCCGAAAGCAGAAGCAACTTTTTTGCCTTGTTCTTCGCTGCGCATTGACTTTTGTTTACTTTTGCATAGTCATTTTTTCAGTACATACATAAAATATAAGTTAAAGCATGTCTTTACAATGTGGAATTGTGGGCCTGCCCAATGTGGGCAAGTCGACCCTTTTCAATAGCCTGAGCAATGCCAAGGCCCAGGCCGCCAACTTTCCCTTTTGCACCATCGAGCCCAATGTGGGCGTCATCACAGTGCCCGACGAGCGCCTGTCGCGCCTGGCCGAAATTGTAAACCCCGGGCGCATCGTGCCTGCTACGGTCGAGATTGTCGACATTGCCGGCCTCGTGAAAGGCGCCTCCAAGGGCGAGGGGCTGGGCAACCAGTTCTTGGGCAACATCCGCCAAACCGATGCTATCATCCACGTGCTGCGCTGTTTCGACGACGGCAACGTGGTGCATGTCGACGGGAGTGTAGATCCCGTGCGCGACAAAGAAATCATCGACACCGAGTTGCAACTCAAAGACCTCGAAACCATCGAGAGCCGCATTGCCAAAGTGGAAAAACTCGCCACTATGGGCGGATCGAAGGAGGCTAAAGTGGAATATGGAGTGCTCAAGGCCTATCAGGAGGCCCTCCTGCAGGGGCGTTCGGCGCGCACCGTGCAGTTTGAGACAAAGGACGAGCAGCGTGCAGCCCACGACCTGTTCTTGCTCACCTCCAAGCCCGTGCTCTATGTGTGTAACGTCGACGAAGGCTCGGCCAAGACGGGTAATCAATACGTAGAGGCCGTGCGCCAGGCCGTGAAGGACGAGGGTGCCGAAATCCTCGTCATCGCTGCCCGCACCGAGGCCGACATTGCCGAGCTCGAAACCTATGAGGAGCGTCAAATGTTCCTCGAAGACATAGGGCTCGAAGAGAGCGGCTGCAACCGCCTGGTGAAGACAGCCTTCAGCATGCTGGGTCTCGAAACCTTCTTCACCGCCGGCCCCATGGAGGTGAAGGCGTGGACCTATCGCCGCGGTTGGAAGGCCCCGCAGTGTGCCGGAGTGATACACACCGACTTTGAGCGTGGCTTCATTCGTGCCGAGGTCATAAAATACGACGACTACATTCGCCTGGGCAGCGAGGCGGCCGTGCGCGAGGCTGGGCTCCTTCACGTCGAAGGTAAGGAATATGAGGTGCAGGATGGCGACATCATGCACTTCCGTTTCAACGTATAGTTGGCGCAGATTGTGGGTGGAGCATCTTCTCCCCATAACGTTTTTTGAATTCACATTATAACAACATAACTCATGTTTAACCTCATCACTTGGGCTCCCAACGAAATAGCCTTTCAGCTCTTCGGCTATGGTGTGCGTTGGTATTCTCTCTGCTGGTGTATAGGCCTGGCTTTGGCCTATGTGGTTGTGATGCGCCTCTACAAGGAGCAGCGCATCCCCGACGAGAAGTTTGAGCCCCTCCCTCTCTATTGCTTCGTGGGCATATTACTCGGTGCCCGCCTGGGCCACTGCCTGCTCTATGAGCCGGCCTATTTCCTGGCCCATCCGCTCGAAATGTTCCTGCCCATTCGGCAAACGGCCGAAGGCTGGCGCTGCACGGGCTATGCCGGACTGGCCAGCCACGGCGGCACAGCAGGCCTCATGCTGGCCTTGTGGCTCTACGTGCGCCGCACCAAGGTGAACCTCATGCGCGTGCTCGACAACATTGCCATAGCCACCCCCACCACGGCCTGCTTCATACGCCTTGGAAACCTTATGAACTCCGAAATTGTGGGAAAGCCTTCGGGCGATTCGCCCCTGGGTTTCATCTTTGCAAACAATGGCGAAACCTTTGCGCGCTATCCCGGCCAGCTCTTCGAAGCCATAGCCTATGCCATACTCTTCTTCATAGGCTGGGCACTCTATCGAAAGTATAAAGAAAAAGTGGGCACTGGCTTCTTTTTCGGCCTGTGTCTCACCTATATCTTCACCTTCCGCTTCTTTGTGGAATTTCTCAAAGAGGTGCAAGAACCTTGGGAACTCCAAATGGTCAGCGCCATCGGCCTGAACCAGGGCCAAATGCTCAGCATCCCCTTCGTGGTCATAGGAATCTATTGCCTGGTGGGCGGAAAGTGGTGCAGGCGGCTAGGCGAAAAACGTCAGCAAAACTGAAAATAACGAACAAAAAGAAATAAAAAATAACCCTAACAAAATGCGAAAACATACACTTCTCCTTGCCAGTATGGCTGTCGTAGCGGCAGCCCTGAGTTCGTGCAGCGGCGGCCTGGGCAAACTCTCGGCCGACAATTTCATAGTAACCCCTTCGCCCCTCGAGGCAGTAGGTAGCCAGGTGCCCGTCACCATCAACGGGCGCTTTCCCGAAAAATACATGAAGCGCAAGGCTCTCGTCACCGTAGAGCCGCAGCTGCGCTATGTCGATGCCCAAGGTCAGCCCCAGGTGGCCATAGGCCAGTCCACCACCTTCCAGGGCGAGAAAGTGCAGGGCAACAATCAGGAAATATCCTATCGCCTTGGTGGAAACTACACCATGCGCACAGCCTTTGCCTACGTGCCCGACATGTTGCGCAGCGAGCTCTATCTTGCCTTCCGTGCCCAGGTGGGCAGCAAGCAGGTCAGCGTGCCTGCCGTCAAGGTGGCCGACGGCGTGCTGGCCACCTCCGAACTGCTTGGTCGCGCCGTGGCTTCGGCCAGCGGCGAAATAGCCACAGATGCCTATCAGTATGCCATTGCACAGAAAAAGGAAGCCAACATCCGATACCTCATTCAGCAGGCCAATATCCGCACCAGCGAGCTCAAATCGGCCAGTGTGCAAGAATTCCTTCAAGTCTTGCGCGACATCAAAGCCGATGCCCACGGCTACGAAATCGACAACGTGCAGGTGTCGGCCTATGCCTCGCCCGATGGCGGCATGGAGCTCAACCGCAAGTTGGCCGAGGCCCGTCAGCAGTCGTCTGAAGGCTATGTGCAGGGACAGCTCAAGAGCACCGGCCTCGAGGCCGATGTCAATGCCAGCTACACAGCTGAAGACTGGGACGGATTCCAGGAACTCGTCTCGGGCAGCAACATTCAGGACAAGGACGTCATCCTGCGCGTGCTCTCCATGTATAAAGACCCCGAGCAGCGCGAGCAGCAAATACACAACCTCTCCGTGGCCTTCCAGGAATTGGCCGACGAGGTGCTGCCCCAACTACGCCGTGCACGCCTCACCATCAACTACAACGTCATAGGTCGCAGCGACGAAGAAATTGAGGCCCAGCTGAAGGACGATGCCTCAAAACTCTCGGTCGAAGAACTGCTCTATGCTGCCACGCTCACCGACGACAAGGCCCGGCAAGAGCGCATATATCAGACGGCGACCAACTATTTTCCCACCGACTATCGCGCCTTCAACAACCTGGCCGTGCTGGCCTTTGGAAAGGGTGATGCCGCCAAGGCCAAAACCTATCTGGAACAGGCCGCCCGCCTGAACAGCCAGGCAGCTGAGCCCAAACTCAACGAGGCACTGCTGGCCCTGGCCGGCCACAAACCCGACGAAGCCGAAAGCTATCTGGCACAAGCCACAACCGCACGCGCCTATAACGAAGTGTTGGGCAACCTGCAAGTGGCACAAGGCAAGTATCCGCAGGCCATACAGAGCCTGCGCGGCGTCAATTCCAACACGGCTGCGCTGGCCCAAATCCTTGGAAAAGACTATGCTGCATCCTCTCAAACACTTGCTCAACTGCCCGAAACCGATGCCCTTGCCAACTATCTGCGCGCCATCCTCTCAGCACGCACCAATCAGCATAGCGATGCCGTAGCCTATCTGGACAAGGCGCTCAAGGCCGATGCCTCGCTCAAGACCATTGCAGCCAAAGACCTGGAATTCGTAACCCTCTTTAATGACCGCGATTTTCAGCAAATTGTGAAATAAAACCCCACCTGCAGCCCATCATGACCTGCTTACACTCCACAAAAACTCTGATCGCCTGTCTGCTTGCCCAAGTCCTGGCAGCCGTGCTCCTCACATCGTGTGGTGTGGATGGCGACAAAGTGCGCATCAGCGGAAAGTTTGGCGAGGGCGAAGGGCTCTGCTACATCTATACCGACGATGGCCCCACCGCCCATCTCGACACCGTGAAAATGCACGAGGGGCGGTTTCGCTGTGACTTTGCCTTGTCGCAACCCGCCATTGTCACCATAGTTTTGCCCAATTTCTATCAATATCAGGTGGTAGGCCGTCCCGGTGAAGAGGTGAGTCTGAAGGGGCGCATCAACAAGCCCTCTGAGGCCGAAGTGAGCGGAAATGATGACAACGAGCTGCTCACAGAATTTCGCAAAAAAAGCCTGCAGCTCGACGAAAAAGGAGTGGCCAGGGAAGCTGCACAATTCATTCGTAAGAACCCTGCCACTATGGCCGCCCTGGTGCTGTTTTGCAAATACTTTGCCGAGGTCGAGACTATCGATGACGATGAGGCACGTTCCTTGCTCAGCCTGCTGCGAAAGAGCCAGCCCACCAACCAGGCTCTCACCTCAACCGAAGCCTTTCTCGCCCCTTTGCTGCAAACCGCCAAAGGCCAGAAACTGAACCCATTCAACGTGCAGACCATCGACGGCCGACAGCTCTCTTTTGGCCAAAGTGGCCAAAAGCCTCTGCTGGTGGCCTTCCTCGCCACGTGGAATCAAGGTAGTGGCCCCGTATGGCGCATCCTTCGCGCGCTCGAAAAAAAATATGGGTCGCGGCTGGACATCCTCGTCATATCGCTCGATGGAGTGACAGCACGTGCCGAGAGTAGGGCAAAAATCGATTCCTTGGCAGCCCCCATAGTGTGCGACACCGAAGGATTCGACTCCCCCTTGGTGCGACAGTTTGGTGTGCGCACCATGCCGGGCAACCTGCTCGTTGATGCCACAGGAGAAATCGTGGACCGCGACATACCTACCATGGAACTTGCCGATCGCGTGGGCAAACTCCTCCCTTAGAATGTTTATATAGACAAAAAAATCCCCGTCCGCAAACGCACGTACGTTCGCAGACGGGGATTTTCCGTTACGTTGCCCCAGCATGCCCGCCACAATTATAGCGGCAGCCATAAGGAAAGTTCAGGTGCCAACTATGCAGCACCTTATCGCTTTCTTTGCATTTTCAAATTGATAACGCTTTGTTTACTGAGGTTTCACTTAGAATTGTTGTTTCGTTTAGAATGAGTTTCGTTACCTCCCTTCGCTTTTTCGCCCCCAGCCTCCTCGGAACTTCGTCCCTCGGGGCTGACGTGGCGGCTTCGGTCGGTGACAACTTTTTTTGCGTAAACTTAAAAAAGTTTGGTTTCGTTACCTCCCTTCGCTTTTTCGCCCCCAGCCTCCTCGGAACTTCGTCCCTCAGGGCTGACGTGGCGGCTTCGGTCGGTGACAACTTTTTTTGCGTAAACTTAAAAAAGTTTGTTTGCAAGCGCGCTTACA
>CADBQP010000034.1 GCA_902796835.1 uncultured Bacteroidales bacterium | reverse complement strand
TTTTCTTTAGAACCTTGGCAACGGCAAAGATACGCACGCGCGATACGGGCTGTCAACTTTTCGCGACTTTTCGCCCGGCGAAAACACATCGCCAGTCTGAGAAGCCACTGGCGAAGTGAAATTTTTTGAAAAAATAAAATTTAACAGTTTTTTATTTCAAAAAACGGGCTATTCAAACGACAATTCTCGTCGCATTTCGCGAATGTTTTCGCGTCGTAGTGTGGGCTTGCCGTCTTCGAAGGTGATGGGTATCCACAAGTAGTAGGCTGTGCTGGGATGTTTGGGTTGCCAAACATCGGCCACGAAAACGAAGTCTTGTGTGCCTTGTATTCTGAGGGCGTAGGTGCCTTGTGCGCCAAAGGTGGTTTCGGCTTCTGGTCCGCGGCATGGGTTTTCGTGGGCGGTCCATGGGCCGGCAAGGCTTGGGGCGCTGAACATGCGTGCTGCATTGGGCGCCCATCCGGTGCAGCCGCTGGTTATCATCCAGTAGGTGCCGTCTTTCTTGAAAAGGGTGGGAGCTTCGTTTTGGCCGCCGGGGGCCATGCGCCAGTAGCGCCCCGTGTGGGAGGTGTAGTCGGCGGTGAGCTCGGCAATGTGGAGCGTCAGGTTGTCTTCGCTCGAATAGATGTGGTAGGCTGTGCCGTCGTCGTCGACATAGAGTGTCATGTCGCGCGACATTTGCCCTTCGGCCAGGTCGCGGCGCACAAAGAGTCCTTGGGTTATGGCACGGTGCCATTCGGGAGTCCACCACGTTTTATAGGATTCGGGTCGCAGCGCCATGGCGCGGGCGGTGTCGAGCAGGGCAGGCCATCTCCCGGCATTGACGCGGCCAGAGCGCAGAAAGGTGAAGGGGCCTGTGGGCTTGTTGGCCACGGCCACTGCGGCCCGGGCGGCGCTGTAGCCACGGCCTTTCAGTTCTAGATGGAACCACATGACGAACTTGCGTGTGGCAGCGTTGTAAATCACTTTGGGGCGTTCCATGATGCAGCCGCGCTCTATGTCGCTGCCTGGCTGCTCGGCCACGGGGAGGGCTATCCCTTCGTAGCGCCAATCCTTGAGGTTGGCCGAGGAGTAGCAGGTTATGCCTACGAGGGCGGCTGAGGTGTGGTTGCTCTTATGTTCGCCATACCAATAGTAGCGCCCTTTATGCCACAGAAATCCGCCACCGTGGGCATTGGGCGTGGTGATGGCCTGCGTGGCTAATGAGCAGAGCAGCAGCATGAGGCTGAGCAGAGGCTTTTTCATGGGGTGGTGTGCTTCCTTTTTATTCTTTCACGATTTCGAAACTCAAAGCGGGGTCTTCAAAGAAATCGGAGCTGCGAAAGGTGCCCGGTCGGTAGAACTTGCTGCCCTCTATGCGCAATTTTGTGCTGAAGGGTTCCTTAGGACTGAAAGGTTTGTTTCGCTTCAGGGCAATCCCTTGTACCAGGATCCGCTCCCACTCGCCAAGGCGGTCGTAAGAGATTTCTTCGAGAAAGATTTTGGTGTTGGGCTCGAGGCTGCCTTCGTAGCGCACGGTGGCGGCTGTGTTTTCGAGGGCAATGAGCGAGTAGGTGAGTGTGTAGTTGCTATCGTTGACCAGATATATTTCGAGCATTTTCTCGGCTTCGTCGTTGACATAGGTGACGAAGGTTAGCAGAAAGTGGAGCATGTCGCCTCCACGGCGTTCGAAGGTGGTTGCGGGTTTGGGGGTTACTTTTGCCACTACGGGCTCGGCAGTCTTGGCACCTGGGGCCGGGGACACGGCTTTCGTTTCGGCTTCGATGGGGTCGGGAATGACGTCGGAAGTGAGTGTGGGAATTTCGAATCCATCGGGGGTGCGCACCAGCACGATGTTGCGGGTTTGATAGGCTACTACGATGCCGCCTCCCACATCGTTGAGAAATTTCACGCGGTCGCCGATTTTTATCATAGTGAGATGCTTTGTTTTGGTTATATCAGTGAGAAGAGCATAAATACGAGGTGGGCTACGATGGCTGCCGCGAGGCCTCCGATGGTGTGGGAGAGAATGGCTTTTGATGTGAGTTCGCGATATCCCAGAGAGTCGAGCATGGCGGTGTGGGTGCTGAGAAATCCGCTCCAGCACATTCCGATGGCGGTGAATACGGCCACGGCGTTTCCGTCTATCCACCCGTGAGTAGCAAAGTTGGGCACGAGACTCAGGGCGGCGCCCACCGCTCCCAGTGCCGTGATGGGGAAGGCTATTTGGTGGGGGTCGCTAAATCCGAAGAGCCATTTGAAGAGGAAGTCGACCTTTCCCGCCAGATAGGGGAGCAGGGCCGTGCCTTCGTAGGCTGAACCTGTGTAGCTGCCTTCGGCGCTTGGCCCGAAGGTGAGCATCATGACGAGTGTGGAGATGATGAGCACACCGGGGATGATGGCTAATCCGATGTCGACACCGCCGCGACCTCCGTCGAGCAACGAATTGAGTATGCGCACAAAGAGCGATTTAGGCATTTCGTGCTCTTGAGCTTGCACCAGCGTGTCTTGTCCGCCGGCGCCGGCGTCGGCCTCCTCCGTGGCGTATTGCGGGTAGCTTTTCAGGATGAAGCGTTGCATGAGCCGTGTGGACACTATACAGCCGCAGAAGGCCCCGAAGAGCCCGATGAGAGGTTCGGCAAAGTAGCCCTGTCCAATCATGAAAATGATGACGATGAGGCCCATGCCGAAGGCCGTGCCAAAATTGGTGAGCGAAATGAATTGGTATTTTTTGAAGTAGCTGCTAAAACGTTTGTCGCGTGAGAGGGTGATGATGGCGGGGTTGTCGGAGAGGAATGTCATTACGGCTCCCAGCGAGGCCACACCGGGCAGGTTGAAGAGGGGCTTCATGAGCGGTCGGAGCAGTTTTTCGAGCAGGTCGACTACACCAAATTCTACAAAGATTTTTCCGATGGCTCCCGTGAGTACACAGATGGCCATGAGGTAGAAACACGTGTTGAGCAGCAAGTCGTGGGCTGTTTTCATCACGGTGTTGAGCATTTGTGCCGCGCCCATTTTGGCACCCATATATCCGAACAGCGCGGTGACGATGAGCAGACAGATGATGCCCGAGGGAATTTTTTTCCAAAGCTTGAGTATCATGGTTTTAAAGAGGCGGTTTGTGAACTTATCTTATGAAAGGCAGGTTCCATGTGACTCCTACGTCGATGATGGACTGCTTGTTCTGTAGCGTGCCTTCGGGGTTGCTTTGTGTG
Organism: uncultured Bacteroidales bacterium; assembly: GCA_902796835.1. Classification (GTDB taxonomy): domain Bacteria; phylum Bacteroidota; class Bacteroidia; order Bacteroidales; family Bacteroidaceae; genus Alloprevotella. The sequence continues at coordinate 42,368 of CADBQP010000034.1, read as the reverse complement.
CCCCATGTGTAGCTGTAGTTGGCATGGAGGCGCACGTCTTTCTTTTTGAGGGGGAACACTTCTATACCTCCGCCAATGCGGGTGAGTTCTGTGCCCGGGAGCACGCTGAGGTCACCGGCGCGATTGGTTTTGTTGACATCGTAGGAGGCTTTAGCAAAGACATTGACCATGTCGGAAGCTTTAAAGGCAACTTCGCCGACGGCCGAGCAGTCGCGAAGCAAGTAGGTTTGCCTATTCACGGCGCGGTTCATGAAGTCGAGTTCTATGTGGAAGCGTCCTAGATTGAGGGCGTTGCCCAGCGAGATGTAGTGGATGAATTTTCCAGGAGCATATTCGAGCAAATTGGTGGACCATAGCGTTTCCCACACTCCGTGATTTCCAGCCCATAGCAGGCTGTAGCTATACATGTCTTCTTCGGGCTCGTAGGTGCGAAAAGGACTTTGCGTCACTTGGAGCGTAAACTTGTCGTGGCCGGCAGTCCCCGGCAGGTAGCTTACGCTGGCGCCCCACTGGAAAGGCGAAATGTTGTACCAGTATTCTGAAGCAAAAAAGATGTTGATGGGTGCGCGGTCGTATTCGTATCCGCCAACGTAGACCTCTTGCTTGCCAGCTGCGAAACTCCAATTCTTGGTGGGCCGATAGTCAAGGTATAGCCAGTCGGTAGCATCGAAAAAGTCGGATGCCTTGCTGAAGCGGTTCAGGCGTTGCCGAAGGGACCAGGAAAGGTTGGGAGTAATCTTGCCCGATAGGAGCACGTTGAAATACTTACCTTTGAATCCGCTGCCAGTCTTCACGGCTTCGGAACCTACGTATTCGCGCTGGTAGTCGCCGCGCACCTGCATTTCGAGGTGGTCGATCAGCTTGGTGGTTTGGGCTGAGGCGTTCATGCACGTTGCAAATACAAAAAGTGTGGTCAGCAGACGGAAAGATTTTGTGATGGGTTTCATGCGTTGTGAGGCTATAATGAATTATTATGATTGTCAGGGAATGAGGAGCGAGCTGTCGCCGTAGCTCAAAAATCGGTATCCATGAGCAAGAGCGTGGTCGTAGATGGTGCGCCATTGTCCGTCGACAAAGGCTGAAACGAGCAGTAGGAGCGTGCTTTGTGGTTGGTGAAAATTGGTGACCATTTGGCTGACGATGTGGTATCGGTAGCCAGGGGCAATGATAATCTGTGTGGAGGCATGGAGCTCTTGCAGCTGTCGCTGGTCCATCCAGTCGGCCACGGTCTGCAGAGCCTCCATAGCGCAGGGCATGCTCTTGCTGCTGCCGAGTTCATAGGGCAGCCATTGCGGCACGATGAGCTCGTGGTCTTCCACGTAGGGGTTTTGCTGAAGGAGTACGCCGAGATAAGAGAGACTTTCAAGGGTGCGCACACTGGTGGTGCCCACGGCTATGCAATGTCCGCCGTGGGCCATGAGCTTTTCAATGGTGCAGCGCTTCACGCTGAACCACTCGGCATGCATTGTGTGGCCCTCGATTTCGGCGCTCTTGACAGGCTTGAACGTGCCGGCACCGACATGCAGGGTCACTTCCTCGCGGTCGATGCCATGGTCCTCGATCTTGGCTAATATGCGGTCGGTGAAGTGGAGGCCAGCCGTGGGCGCTGCCACGCTGCCCTTGATTTTGGAATAGACAGTTTGGTAGGTGCGAAGGTCGCTCTCTTCGGTGGGGCGACAAAGATAGGGCGGAATGGGCAGTTCGCCAATGGCATCGAGCACTTCGGCAAAGCTTACATTGGGATCGCCCCAGTCGAACACCACCTTGAATCCCGTGCCGCACGGCTCTTCGCGGCGAGCCGTTAGTGTCATGGGTTTGCCACCCACGGTGACGGGGCGTTCGAGCACGTCGTCTTTCCACTTCTTCGCGTTTCCGATAAGACAAGTCCATGCACAGCATTTTGTGGCAGCAAAGGAGAGTTGATAGTCGTGGGGTGTGTGTGGCTCGAGGCAGAACACCTCGATTTGAGCTCCCGTGGTGCGGCGAAAGTGGAGGCGGGCTTGAATGACGCGAGTGTTGTTGAACACCATCAGCGCTCCTTGCGGCAGGTAGTTGGCAATGTTGGCAAACTGCTCGTCGATGATTTCGCCCTTGCGATAGACCAGGAGCTTTGAGGCATCGCGCTGAGGGAGTGGATATTTGGCAATGCGCTCGTCGGGCAGCGGATAGTTGAAGTCGATTATCTGAATATGTTTGGTGTCCATGTCTTTGAGAAAAATGAGTGGCGGCTTAGGCAAAGAGATAGCAGGCATCGGCCACCACCATGCTCAGCCCCGCAATGCTGATAATGGCTGCCCATACGGGGTGCTGGTTGTCGTGGGCCCGCAGGGCGGCGAAGAAGAGCAGAATGGGGACAATCCAGATACACTGAGTGCCCAAGTATGACAAAAAATTGAGCATCCCGTTTTCGGAATGTCCAAATACGTGTGTTCTCCCGAAAAGGTGGAACACACTCAAGGGCACCGCCAGCAGATTGCTTCCAGCAAGAGCAAGAAGCCATTTTGGATATAAGTTCATAATAACATTCTATGTGTGGAAACACTTAAAGAACTCAAAGAGAATGCAAAAATAGCAAAAACGCGGTGACGGGCGAATGAAATTAAAAATATTGTGTATATTTGCCCGAAAGAAACAAACAAAATATCATGAAACGCATATTTATAGTAGCCATTCTCATGCTCATGCCCTTTGTGGCGTCTGCAAAAGTCATCCACCTTCTGCCCCGACCTCAGCAGGTGACGCTCTCCGATGGGCCTGCTTTTGCCTTGGGGCGTGCCGTGCAACTTACCGACCCCACAGAATGCTCGCTGCTTCGCAACTTTCTCGAGACCCACGGAAGCATCGTGGCTGCTGCCACTGCCAAAGTCAGTGTTGAGATAGTTTCGAACTTGGGTACTTTCGACTACACGCTGGCGGGCTTTCCCAACGAAGGATATAAACTGGCCATCAGCGAAAACGAGGTGACCATCAAGGCCCGTTCGAACGTGGGAGTGATACGTGCTGCCCAAACATTGATGCAGCTGGCCGAGGGATATGACGGCACCCCCTCGCTCGAGGCGCTCACAATGACCGACTATCCCGCCTTCAAACTGCGAGGCTGGATGCAGGACGTGGGCCGCTCCTTCCTCTCGGTCGACGAACTGAAGAAGGAAATCGACCTGTTGTCGCGTTTCAAGGTAAACGTGTTCCACTGGCATCTCACTGAGAACCAGGCATGGCGCTTCGAAGTGAAAGCCTATCCGCAGCTCACCAGCGCCGCCAGCATGACACGTCTGGCCGGAAAATACTATACCCAAGAGCAGTGTCGCGAAGTAGAGGCTTATGCTGCCGAGCGTGGTGTAATCGTTATTCCCGAAATTGATATGCCAGGCCACAGCGAAGCCTTTAAGCGGGCCATGGGATTCGACATGCAGACCGACCAGGGAGTGGAAACCCTCAAAAACATTTTGGCCGAGGTGGTCGAAACTTTCCCGCTCGCCCCTTATATCCATATTGGCGGCGATGAAGTGAACATCACCTATCCCAACTTCCTGCAGACACTTTCGGGTGTGGTGCGTGCAAATGGCAAAAAAGTAGTTACGTGGAACAAACTCAGAAACGTAGCCGTGAGCTCGGCCTTTGCCGACATGACACAAATGTGGGCTACTGCTGGAAGCAAAATCTCGGGCCTGCCCAACATTGACTGCCGCTACAACTACACCAACCACTTCGACGTGTTTGCCGACCTTGTGGGCATCTTCAAGAGCAACATCTACTATGAGCAGAAAGGTAATTCCGACGTGGCCGGCTTCATATCGGCTGCATGGAACGACCGCAATACGCCCACCGAGACCGACATCATTAAGCAGAACAATATCTACGCCAATATCATAGCCTGCACCGAGCGAGCCTGGATAGGCGGCGGCAAGCAGTATGTCGAAAAAGGGGGCGTGATGCTGCCCAACAGCGGCGAGGAATACGACGAGTTCTGCGACTGGGAGCGACGCTTCCTGTTCCACAAGGCTGGGGTGCTCAAGGATGCCGAAATCCCCTATGTGAAGCAAACCAACGTGCGTTGGCGCATCACAGAAGCCTTCCCAAACAATGGAAACGCCGCCACGCGCTTTCCGCCCGAAACACAAGGAACGAAGGAAGAATATACTTACGGCGGGAAAACCTATGGCACAAAGCTCGTCACCGGGGCAGGCATCTATCTGCGCCACACATGGGGCCCCTCCACCATTCCCGCCTTCTACAGCAATCCGCAAACCAACACCACAGCCTATGCCTACACTTATGTCTATTCGCCCGAGGCGCAGACTGTCGGAGCACAAATAGAGTTCTACAACTACGGACGTTCCGAAAAAGACATGGCCCCCGATGCCGGCAAGTGGGACCGCTACGGCTCCAACATCTGGCTCAACAACACGGCCATAGCTCCTCCCACTTGGGACAACTCTGGAGTGAGCGGCATATCGAGCGAAACACTGCTCAAAAACGAAAACTTCACCGCTCGTACGCCAATTCCCGTGAAGCTGCGAAAAGGCTGGAACAAGGTGCTCATCAAGTTGCCCTTCAATCCCGACGGACGCCAGCGCCTGCAAAAGTGGATGTTCACCTTTGTGCTCACCGACCTCGAGGGGCGCAATGCAGTGGAAGGACTCGTCTATTCGCCCGACAAATATCTTGACGAAAGCGCGCAGCTCGTGGCAGCCACCCTCAGCGAAATGCGCAGTGCCGTTTCCGAAAGTGTGGGCGCAGAGGTGGGATATTATCCCGAGTCGACGGCTGCCGAGTTTACCGCCCTGCTCGACGAAGTGGAGGCCACACTGAGCGACTCGCTCGGCAATGAGGCTCGTAGCAAACAAATAGAAGCCTTGCAGAATGGTCTGGCCGCTTTTCAGAGCAAGTGTAGCACCAGCGGCATCAATCAGCCATTGGCCAGCAATGACTCCGTCATATATCACTACAGCCTCTTCACTCCGCTTCGCGACAATCGCTACCTTGCCTCGCAAGGAGCAGGCAGCGGCCTCGTGGGCGAAGCTAAATCGGGCTCCGAAACGCAGCTGTGGCGCTTTGTGCGCCGCACGGCCAGCGCCTTCGACATCGTAAGCGTGGCCGACGGCAGCTATCTTTCCCCATCGGCTACAAATAACACTCAAATGAGCACTTCGGCCACTCGCCCCACACGTGGATGGACCATCAAAGCAGCCGACGAGCCCGGATATGTAGTCGTAACCAGCGGCAACGTGCAGCTAAATCAGACCAATAGCGGCCTGGGCTATAAAATCTATAACTGGGGAAATGGAACTAACCTGACCGACTCCGGATGCAAGTATCGTGTGACGCTCGAAAATACCATACTAACAGGCATTGCCCAGGCTCAGGGTCCCACCAGTTCGGCCGCAGAGTATTTCAGCCTTGACGGGCGCCGTGCGGCAAAGCCAGAGCGGGGCGTTTACGTGGTACGCGAAAATGGTGTGACGCAAAAAAAACTTTTCGGACACAAGTAGCAAATATAATTCAAGATTTAGCTTTAGAGTTGGGCCTCGCTCTTACACGGAGCGGGGCTCAATTTTTTTTGTGGTGGCTGTCCGTGCCTCCTTGTGGTTTGGGCAAGGCTCATGTTGGCACTTCCAGTTTCCGATGTGGCGCCTAAAGAAATCCAAGTTGGACCTGAACGAATTCTCACCCTGATGAAAAAGTTTTCTCACCCTGATGAAAAAGTTTTCTCACCACGGTGAAAAAGTTTTCCCACCACGGTGAGAATTCATCGACCTCCGTGATATTATGAAATTGCAAGGAGGAAGGTCATAGAAAAATCCCGCTGCCAAATGCTGGCAACGGGATTGTTTTAGCTTTCTCGGTTAGCGAGAGAATGGTGGGCTAACTAAGCCTCTTCGGGGCGGATGCACTTCCAGATGAGTGCGCTCAGTGTAGCACCTACAAAGGGACCTACGATGAAAATCCAAAGGTTGGTCAGTGCGCTGCCGCATTGGAACACGGCGGGAGCAATGGAGCGTGCAGGATTAACCGAAGTGCCAGTGTAGCGAATGCAGGCAAGGTGAACCAAAACGAGCGTCAGACCGATGGCAAGGCCGGCAAAATTGTTGGTAGCGCCATTGGTCTTGCTGGTGGCGCCGAGCACTACGAGCACAAACACGCAGGTAAAGAAAATCTCGGCCAGCAGCGCGCCTACCACCGATACGCCTTCCTGCAGGTCGTTGGCACCAGTGCCAGAGAGGCCGGCATTTTCGGTGAGAACCCACAATATGGCCGATCCAATGAATGCACCAATCACCTGGAAGAGCATATACATGCCACAATCCTTGGTGCTAATGCCTTTGTTGAGCCAAACGGCCAGGGTGATGGCGGGGTTGATGTGGCAACCGCTGATGCCACCAATGGTATAGGCCATGGCAACAACTGAAAGACCGAAAGCGAGAGCGGTGCCGATGACGGTGCCGGCATTGGCCACGTCGGCACAGTTGGAAGAGCAATTCAGGCTAACGGCCACGCCGCAACCCATGAGAACGAGCACCATGGTGCCCACCATTTCAGCTAAATACTTTTTCATGTGCAATAATTTTTTAAGTTAAACAAGGTTTTTCTTCGGACAAAAGTACGATTTTCGACATTTCAAGCAAAATTTTATTCTAAAAAATGCCAGTCTATGGTCAGCGAGTTGCTCGACGCCTCTTCGGAGCCTATGAGCAGGGCATAGTCGATAGTTATTCGGCTATAGCGCCCTCTGGAGCGAAAGTTCACAGATTGGGTGTGGGTGTGCATGTCAAGGCTTCCTTGTGGTGTATGATAGGTGGCGCTGAGTTTCTTACCCTTGGCAAAGCGCAGCTCTGAGTTTATGTGGCCTTTGCGGCACACTGTGACGAGCTCTTCATGAATCGTGAGGCTGGCGTTGCCATTGTTCTCGCTGTCGGCATAGTCGATGACGAAACCTCCGACAGTTTTGGATAGACGGCCGGTATAGGTGCGCTCTATGGTGTCGGTTCTGTTTTCGCTCTGCGTCTTGAGCCGTGTGCGAATGTGGACTTGATGGCTCATCGTATCAGGATTTTTGTGACTTTGTTGCCTTGCCGTTTCAGGTAGATTCCGGGTGCGACAAACTCTGCGGCTCTGCGCCCGTCGAGGCGATAGAGTGTGGCCTCGCGGCTTTCCTGCCCGTTGTTTTCGGCAGTCTCTATACCCGATGTGGCAGGCATGGTGAACGTGGCTTCGGCCACAACGCGCCATGGATGGCGCACCAGGAATTTATAAGTGTGGCCCGCCTTGAGATTTTTGAACGACACAGCGTCGCTTGTATGCTCGCCGCCCTCAAGATAGAGGTAATAGTAGTGGCGCGGGCCTTCGGAGAGGGGCGTGGCCTGGTCCACAATCTCGTATGTCACGAGATTACCGCTGCGGCCTGCGCCTTGTGCATTGGCAAAGTCTATTCGGGCGCTCATGCTGCCGTCGGTTTGCGGTGTGCAAACGGGAGGTGAAAACGTGAGTTGTGGAGCATGGGCCGTGTCTATGAGCATCGCCTTTTCGAAGGAGATGTGAATGTCGTCGGGCGAGAGTCGGAAAATGCGCTGTCCGCTTTCGTTGAACTTCAGGTGTATCCGCTGTTGTCGGCTTTCGCCCGGGGCAAGCGTAAGTCCGGTGAGGGCCAGGTAGTCGGCCTGCTCAAAGAGTGCTGTGTCGGCCGGTGAGTTGGTGAAGAACTCGAAGGGAGTGGTGAGCGTCGCGTCAGAGGTGTTTGTGACGTGGATGCGTGCAGCAGTATATACACCGCTTTTCGGCTTTTGCTCAAAAACAATGGAGTCGATGCGCAGCTCTTCTCCCGTTCGTGCCAGTGTGTCGGGCAGGCTGGACTGAACGCTATCGGGATGCAGGAGCAGTGCCTCTTGGTTGCAGAAGAATCCTCCGGCAATGCCCTCCTCTGTGGTTTCGTCGGCAGGTTCGGCAAAATTGAGCACGTCGAGTCGGAAGTATCCGTCGTAGTTGCCGCCATAGCCCCAGTTTACGTGGAAAAATCCGGCTTTGTCCACCCCATCGAGCACAAAGGCGTGGCCCCCCATTCGCATGAGGTAGCCCGCATAGAGCACGGGGCGTCCGGCAAGCAGCTCGTCGATGAGCATCTGCCGCCATTCGGCAGGGTCGAACTGGTAGCTGTCCATGTGGTGGACGTATCCGTATCCAAAGACATGTTCCATGGGTTTCACGAGCCTTCTTATGTTGGCCCCGCTCTCGTCGATGCCCCAGTTCATGCGGGCTGCCATGCCACACCAATAGGAGAGTGTGGCCACGGCCTGAGCTTGTGTGGGAGTGTAGGTGCCGTCGTATCGCGAGATGATTTGGCGTGTGTCCACCTGTTGGCCTGGCATTTCGTCGGGAATGGTGTAGTTGGGCGTAGACCATCCATGCAGTGTGTCGAGCAGCGTTACCGTGCGACGATAGTGAGTCATAATCTGCTCCAGTGCCACGGCCACGCAGCCCACCAGGCACCTAACGTTGCTCTGTGTGCCCGAATCAAAAATGTAGTATGGGCAGCGGTCGTTGTAGGGAGCTTCGTCGTCGTGCTGAGTGCTCAGCAGGGGTTCTACCACGGGCGTGGTCACATCGCCAGGAGCTGCCTGGCCAGCTTTTTTGAGCAGGTTGGTGAGTGCCAGTGGCATGTGGTTTGTGGGAGCATGGCCATAGCCTATCACTTGCGGCCGCTCGGCTGTGAGCACCACGAAGTCGCCCCCTTCGTTCTCATAGATCAAAGCTTTTGGTGTGGCATGGCGCAATGTGAGTCGAGCCGGGCTTTGGCGTTTTTGCAGCATGAACTGTCTGGCCACGTCGGCCGCCTCTTGTGCAAAGCTCGTGGAGGAGAGCCCCGCGAGCATGCATATAAATATTAGGAGTCTTTTTTTCATGGAAAAGTCGATGTTAGAAAAGCGGAGCCATGATGCGTGTGGCCGATTCGGCCCATTTGTGGCCGAAGGGCCGTCGCTTCCATTCGGCGTATTTGAGTTCTTTGCAGTGAGGCAGGTTGCTTTCAAAAAAGCGGCGGGCCTCAAGGGCAGTGTCTTTGTCGTAGATAACTGCGCCCACTTCGAAATTGTTTTCAAAACTTCTAAAGTCGATGTTGCTCGAGCCAATGGTGCACCAGTCGTCGTCGATTACCACCATTTTGGCATGCAGGAAGCCATCGGTGCAGCGATAGATTTTTATGCCCGCGTGCAGCAGTTCGGAAAAGTAGCTTTCGTTGGCCCACTTGAGCCATTTGCCGTCGGGTCGCATGGGAAGCATGATTCTTACGTCTACATCCATGAGGGCTGCCGTTTCGAGGGCTTGCAGTATAGGCTCGGTGGGCATGAAGTAGGGCGTTTGAATGTAGACGTAGCGGCGGGCGTTTTGCAGTGCCCACGTCAGTGCATACATCAGTTCGGGATATTGCGAGGCTGGCGACGAGGTGAGCATCTGCACCACGGGGCCTTCGTTTACGGTTGTCTCGGGTTCGTGGGCGAAGAGGCTTGCTGGAATTTCCCTGCCCGAGGCAAATTGCCAGTCGGCCATGAAAATGTGTTGCAGCGAGAGCGAGGCGGTGCCTTCTATGCGCAGTTGCAGGTCGTACCACTTAGTCTGTGCGTGCGACACGTAGCGCAGGGCAAAGTTCATTCCGCCAACGTAGCTGGTGGTGCCGTCGATAACACAAAGTTTGCGGTGATTGCGATAGTTCACCTTGCTCGTGAGCGAGGGAAAACGCACTTCCATGAATGCCTCCACCTTTATGCCGGCCCTTTCGAGTCTTCTGAAAAACTTTTGAGGCACGCGCCAACATCCCACGTCGTCGTAGATGAGATAGACGGCTACGCCCTGACTGGCCTTTTCGACGAGCGCATCGCTGAGCAAGCGGCCCACGGCATCGTCTTCGATGATGTAGGTTTCGATGAGCACAAAGTTTTTGGCGGCGGCTATGTCGCGAAGAAGAGCCTGCATGTAGTCAGCGCCAGAGGGTAGCATTTGCAGCGTGTTTGAAGCTGTGGGGAGCGCTCCCATGGTTTTGGCGCAAAGCTGAATGAGCTGAAAGTATTTTTCGGGCAGGTTGGCCAGTCGCTCGGGCATTTGCCTGTTGCGCAGGCGGCGCAGCAGCTGTCGGTAGTGGTGGCGATTGATGGTGTGTTCCTTTTTAAGGTTTTGCCCAAAAATGAGAAAAAACACAAAGCCCACCACGGGCAGCGCCACAATGGCCAGAATCCAGGCAATAGTCTTGGCTGGTTGTCGGTTTTCGAGTGTAATGATTACCACCGTGCTGAGAATCAGGACGATGTAGAGTGTCAGCGTGGTCCAAAAGAAGATGTTCGAAAGCATAAGCCTTTGTGTGCTTTTCTTTTGCGTATTGTGCGCACAAAAATAAGAAAAAGATTGTATAATATCGCACACCGCGTGCTTTTTTGTGCGATTTGTGTCATGACAAGGGACAACGTTGCCTCCGAGTGTCGGAACAGGCAGAGCCGTCGGGGAAGACAGCGCTCCGCCAGCAGCCCAACGATGCACGGCCTATGCCCCTGCATCGCGCACAATGGTTGAGATTTCAAACAATATGTACTTTATGCCTCAATCTGCCCTATTTATCGCGCTTCTCGGCTATGTGGACCGAGGCGCAGCGGCGAAAAATAGTTCAAATCCAACTATTTTTTTTGAAAAAGCCGACACTTGTGGTTTTTTTCGTAATTTCGCGTCGATTTTACGGCTGCCTCCTGTCAAGGAGTGTGCCTTCAACATTGAATTATGGGAAGAAAAATACAGTTCAGTCTCGTCTATAGAGACATGTTTCAGAGCTATGGAAAATTTCAGCCGCGCAAGGACCAGCTGGAACGCATAGCCCCAGTGATAGTGAAGATGGGCTGCTTTGCCCGAGTGGAAACAAACGGTGGAGCCTTTGAGCAGGTGAATCTGCTCTATGGCGAGAATCCGAATCAGGCCGTGCGTGCCGTGACGAAGATCTACCATGAGGCTGGCATTAAGACCCACATGCTCGACCGCGGCTTGAACGCCCTGCGCATGTTCCCGTGCTCGGCCGATTTGCGTCGGCTGCAATACAAGGTGAAGCACGCTCAGGGTGTGGACATTCCCCGCATTTTTTGTGGCTTGAACGATGTGCGCAACATCATTCCCTCCATCAAGTGGGCCCTCGAGGCCGGCATGACACCGCAGGCCACGCTCTGCATCACTAATTCGCCCATCCACACTGCCGAATACTACAGTGCCATTGCCGACCAGCTCATTGCAGCCGGTGCTCCCGAAATATGCCTGAAAGACATGGCTGGAATAGGTCAGCCAGCCCTGCTCGGAAAGCTTTGTGGCCTTATTAAGAAAAACCACCCCGACGTAATCGTGGAATACCATGGCCATAGCGGCCCGGGGCTGCAGATGGCTAGCATTTTGGAGCTTGCCAAAAACGGAGTGGACATCATTGACACTGCCATGGAGCCCCTGTCGTGGGGCAAGGGCCATGCCGACATCATTTCCGTGCAGAGCATGCTCAAAAACTACGGGTTCGACGTGCCCGAAATCAACATGAAAGCCTACATGGAGGCTCGCAAACTCACGCAAGAGTTTCTTGACGACTTCCTGGGCTACTTCGTGAATCCCAACAACCACCTCGAGTCATCGCTCCTGCTGGGCTGCGGACTGCCCGGCGGCATGATGGGCTCGATGATGGCCGACCTGAAGGGCGCCATGGGCGCCATCAATTCCAATCGTGAGAAGAAAGGCGAGCCTGCCTATACCGAAGACGAATTGCTCATACGCCTGTTCGACGAAGTGGGCTACGTGTGGCCTCGCGTGGGCTATCCTCCACTCGTTACTCCCTTCAGTCAATACGTGAAGAACATTGCCCTGATGAACTTGCTCTGCGAGTCGATGGACAAACCGCGATTCACGATGATGGACGACAACATGTGGGGCATGATACTCGGCAAGAGCGGAAAACTTCCCGGCGAAGTGGCTCCCGAAATCGTGGAGCTGGCCAAGGAGAAGGGCTTCGAATTTTATACCGACGACCCTCAGGCACTCTATCCCGACAATCTCGACCAGTTCCGCAAGGAGATGGAAGAGAACGGCTGGGACCTTGGCCCCGACGACGAAGAGCTTTACGAGTTTGCCATGCACGAGCGCCAATATCGCGACTATAAGAGCGGCGAAGCCAAAAAGCGTTTTCTGGCCGACCTTCAGGCCGCGCGCGACAAGGCTTTGGGTGGAGGCGCCATCAACGAGGCCGAAGCACTGGCCTTCAAACACGCCAAGGCCGATGCCCTGGTGGCTCCCGAAAGCGGCATTGTGCTCTACGAAATCGGTGGCGATGCCGAGGCCGTGATGGCCATCGAGCCCTACATAGGCAAGGTGGTTGCCGAAGGTGAGCGCTTTTGCTACATTGAGAATAACTACGGACAAATCGTCGAAATCCCCGCTGCTCTGGGCGGCACCCTCGTGGAAATTGCCACCAAGCAGGGCGGCCACGTGAGCAAAGGCGACGTGCTGGCCTACGTGCAAAGGCCCGAAGAATAGGCGTGCGCTGGCCTTAGAAAAGCAAAATCTGCATCTTTCAGCCATGAAGGATGCAGATTTTTTTGTTTGGAGTGTAATATTTCTGAAATCCGAGCGTCTAATAGGCAGAAAACAAAAAGTTTCACCATTAAAATAATTATTCTTTATGGACTGGTTAGTAGCTCCCTTAGTACTTCTGATTATCCTCGGCTCTTTCTATTTAATTATCGAGCTCTTTGTTCACCGTACCGAGCGAAAAATGCTCATTGAAAAGATTGAGTCGCTGAAAGACGTGGATGTAAGCAAAATTTTTTCTCAGCTCTCAAGTTCGCAGTCTTCTGTTCCCTCGTTTTCGCCTCTTCGCTGGGGCCTGCTGTTTATAGGAATAGGTTTAGGCCTGCTCGTTGGATTTGGAATTAACTATGCAATGTTCTATTCTAATGGCGATTTAAATGGCTACTTTGAGCATCAAGAATTTATCGTCGGTGCCAGCGTATGCTTTTTCGGTGGTCTCGGTTTGCTGATAGCTTATATTATAGAAAGCAAGAAGCGCAAATGAACGCTGAGTGGCATCAGGCTTGAAGAGTTGGCTCGGTGGTTTAAAATATCTCTGAGATAATTTAAACTGTTGAGCCAACTCTTCCAAAAAGTTCCCATTTCAAAAGCAGAGAGAAGTAGCCATGAACGACGAACAACGATTGATAGAGGGCATTCTGGCCGGCCATACCGACGATTATGCTGTGCTTGTCGACCGTTACGGGGCTGAAGTCTATGCCATAGCCTTGCGCATTGTGGGCAACCCTCAGGATGCCGAGGACGTGGCACAAGATGCCTTGGTCAAAGCCTTCTCGCGTCTCGATACGTTCAACAAGCGCTCAAAGTTCTCCACCTGGCTCATGCGCATAGCCTATAATCTGGCCATTTCGACGCAGCGACGGCAGTTGCGGGCCACGGCGCTTTTTCCCGACGTCGAAATCGAAGCCGTGAGCGACACCATGGCCGACTCCCTGCTCGACGAAGTGGCCGAACAGCGCGTGGCTGCCCTGCGCGAAGCCATTGAGCAGCTCTCGCCAGCCGATCAAGCCCTGCTCTCGCTCTTCTATTTCGACAACCGTTCGCTCAAGGAAATTGCATACATCATCTCGCAGCGCGAAACGACCATCGCCACTCGTCTAAGTCGCATACGAAAGAAACTATATCTGCTCCTTAATAAATAGTAAATCATGAGAAACGATAGAAATGGCCTGCGCCGGGCACTGACTCCTCCCGAAGGAAGCACAAAACCTTCGGCAGATTTTTCGAAAAAGGTCATGAGGCGCGTAACCCTTGAGGCAACGCGCCAAAAGCGACGAGAGGCTCTGGCTGAGGGGCTGGCCGTAGTCTTTGTTGCAGTGCTGGGGGTGGCGGCATTGTGTATTTTTTGCGGAGATTGGCTGATACAGATGTCCACGGGCATTATGGCAACATTCAGTTGTGTGCTGGGAGTGTTCAAGCTGCTTTGTAGAGACCTCTCTATGGTTGTAGGCTATGCCTTTGTGTGTGCCTTTTTTGCGGTGCTCAACTTCGTTTTTCGTCAATACTTCGGCCCTCATGTCGACCATAGCTCCTGACCATACGCTTTCCCTTTTACGCAAAAAAAGCGAGCCACATCCATTCATGGTGCGGCTCGCTTGCTTTTTGCAGGTGTGGGTTATTTCGTGAGTTCCACCTCCATCTGATTCTTGATGATGTCATTGCCGGGATAGCCAGTGCTGGTGGTAACCACCTTCCCGTCTTTGCCAATGAGCAGATAGAAAGGAATGCCGCGAGCTCCATAGAAATTGAGCATGCTTTCCCACTGGGCCTTCGTCAGGCGGTAGTGTGTGCCGTCGATGTTTGGATACATCTCGTTAAACTTGTCGATTGGCGATGTTTCGCCCGTAAGATATACGAAGACGCAGCCCTTCTCCTTTAGTTCGGGCTTAATCTCATCGATGAGTTTCATGGCCTGTCGGCACGGCGGGCACCATGTGGCCCAAAAGTCCACCAGTACGACTTTGCCCTCGAACTCTGCCACGGCTGCCTTCACGATGTCTTCGCCCATAATGCTCGAGTCGAGAGTCTTGAGAGTTGCCACGGGCGCCAGCTTAGCGGTTTCGGTTTGTTCGGTTGCAGTGCTCTCTTTTTTTGCATTTGCCTGGCTACACGATGCCAGCACAAGAGCAGCTGCCATGAGGAAAAGAATTTTTTTCATAGTGCAATATTAATAATGTGTGTTTGGTTGCTGTTATGCAATGCGCTCAATCATTTTGCGCACCAGGTTGGCCATGATGGGTTGCACGGCGTCGGCTGCACGCTGCACCTCTTCGTGCGACACTTGCACAATTTTTCCGTCAACTCCCAGGTCGGTGATGACGCTCATGCCAAAGACACGCATGCCGCAGTGGCGGGCTACGATCACTTCGGGTACGGTGCTCATTCCCACGGCGTCGGCTCCAAGGCGATGGAACATGCGATATTCGGCTGGAGTCTCGAAGGTGGGGCCAGAGGTGGCGAGGTAAACGCCCTCAACGAGGCGAATGTTGTCTTTGGCGGCTATTTCGCGCGCCATGTCAAGGTATTCGCGGTCGTAGGCCTGACTCATGTCGGGAAAACGCGGTCCGTAGTCAATGTTTTTGCCGCGAAGCGGATGTTCGGGCATGAAGTTGATGTGGTCTACTATGAGCATGATGTCGCCTATTCTAAATTCCGGATTTGTTCCGCCTGCTGCATTCGACACGACATAGTTCTTGATGCCCAGTTCGCGCATCACTCGGATGGGGAACGTCACGGTCTTCATGTCGTAGCCCTCGTAGTAGTGGAAGCGGCCGTCGAGAGCCATCACTTCCTTGCCGCCAAGGTGGCCGAAAATGAGCTTTCCCTTGTGTCCCTCAACGGTGGAAACGGGGAAGTTAGGGATGACATGATAGGGAAACTCGTCAATGATTTCAATCTCGTCGGCCAGGCGTCCGAGGCCAGTGCCAAGCACAATGACGGTGGTGGGACGTAGTTGTGTGTGGCTGAGAAGCCACGATGCGCTATCTTGAATTTTTTCGAGCATAGTAGTTTAGTTTTATGAGGTTAGTCCTTTTCTGGAATATATTTGTTCAATAAATCTCTGAACCCGCTTTCGCCATCGAATAGGAACGACACGGCTATGGGCTGCACGCAAAGTTTTTGAAGTAGATGGGCCGGCAACTTTCCTGGTACGCTCATGAGGCGGGTAATGTCCTTTTCGGTGGTCACCACCAGTGTAGCTCGGCTTGCATGTTGCTCAATCTTCTTGACATCTCTCGGCGAGAAGTCGTGGTGGTCGGCAAAGGCCAAATGCTCCACGTCGTATTGTTCGCCCAGATGTTGCAGCAGCGACTCGGGATGCGCAATGCCCGTTATGGCGAGCACCTTTCCGCCCTTGGGAATGCGGTCTTCTTTTTTTGTGGCGGCCCATTGCAAGGGGGCATAGCGCAGGGTGGTGAAGAAAACTTGCTGCTCGTCGGTCGGATTGAGCCGATGCTTAATGCTGCTGGCTTCTTTGGTTTGCAGGTTGGGCGGACACTTTGTCACCACAATGGCTGCAGCCCGTCGGCTTCCGCCCCTGCCTTCGCGCAAACGGCCCTCGGGCATCACGTGGTCGGCATAGTAGGGGCGGCTGTAGTCGGTGAGCACGAGCGAAACGGATGGTTTTACGTATCGGTGCTGAAAGGCATCGTCGAGCACCACGATGTCGATTGCGCTCTGCTCCATAAGAAGCCGAATGCCCCTTCTGCGATTTTCGCATACGGCCACCGTGAGCCCCTCGCCAAACTTTCGCTTGATTTGCAGCGGTTCGTCGCCGCAAAATTCAGGCTTGTCGTCTTTTCGAACAAGGCGAAATCCCTTTGTGTGCCTGCCATATCCGCGGCTTAGCACGGCGATGCGGGCCTTGGGCCACATTTTGCCGATGGTGCGCACCGTCATTTCCACGTGTGGGGTTTTTCCTGTTCCGCCCACGGCCAAATTTCCCACCCCGATAACGGGCAGGGGAAACATCTCTTCCTTGAGCCACCCCATGTCGAAGAGCAGGTTGCGAATCTCCATAATGGCGGCATAGACAAGCGAGAAGGGGCGCAGGAGCAGCATGGGCCGTCTGTTTTAGTTCAGGTTCGGCTCAAAAGGCATCTTAGCCTGCAGCCTGTTTTTGGCATCTACGCTCTGCACCCAGCGCAATGGCTGATAGAGCACGCCCAACTTTGTGCGCAACTGGCTTTCAATGTAGTCTTTTTGAGTAGCCTCTTGAAACTGCACGTACCAGGGCTTCGTTGCGGGGTAGCTAACCACTGCCGTAGCCTTGGTCTTTGCCAGCTCGGCGGCTTTGGCCACGGCATCGTCGAGTGTGCCCAATTTGTCTACAAGCTTAATACCGATGGCTTGTTCGCCGGTCCAAACTCGGCCTTGCGCTATTTCGTTCACTTGCTCAGGTTTCATCTTTCGCCCATCGGCCACGCGCTGCAGGAATTGCCTGTAGCCTTGTTCTACGTAGGCCTGCATGGCAGCGCCCTCTTCGGCATTGAAGGGACGCCCCATGGCACCGAAGTCGGAAGTCTTGTTGGTTTTCACTACGTCGAAGTGAAGGCCCAATTTGTCGGTCATGAGGCCGGATATGTCGGGTATCATGCCAAAGATTCCTATGCTGCCAGTGATGGTAGTGGGTTCTGCCACAATATAGTTGGCATTGCATGCCATGTAATAGCCTCCGCTGGCGGCCAACCCGCCCATTGAAACCACTACGGGCTTCTTTTCTTTGAGCAGGCTGATGGCTCTCCACATCTGTTCGCTGGCATAGGCTGAGCCGCCTCCGCTGTTGATGCGCAGCACCACGGCTTCCACTTTTTCGTCGTTAGCCAGGCGATCCAGGTCTTCGGCCACTTTGCTGCCCACAATTTGCACCTGAGGCATCAGTCCTTTGGCAACATCGTCGACAATGTCGCCTTCGGCATAATAGACGGCTATGTGCTTCTTCCCATAACCGCTCTCAGTGGCCCGTATGTATTTGTCGTTGAGCTTGGCCAGTTCTTTGGGCGAAATGGTCACCACCTTCTCCTTTCCAGTTTGCTGGCGCAGCAGTGTGCGCACCCCGTCAATGTAGCTAAGCGAGTCGATGAGGCCCAATTCCAGGTATTTCTTGGGTTCGGTCAGGGCCAGGTAGTTTTCGTCGATGGCCTGGTTGTATGCTGCGGCGCTTATGCCTTTGCCTTTGCCGGCTTTGGCGCGCGATTCAGCTATTTCTCCGATTACATTCTTCCAAATGCTTTGAATGTAGGCTTCGGTCTGCTCGCGATTGGCGGGGCTCATCTCTGTGCTCATAAAGGGCTCTACAGCGCTCTTGTAGGTTCCCACGCGGAATATCTGCATCTTGACTCCCACCTTTTCGAGCAGGTCTTTATAGAAAATGGGTTCTGAGCCAATGCCGTGCAGGTCGAGCATGCCCGAAGGGTTGAGTAGCACTTTATTGGCCACCGAGGCTACATAGTAGGCCCCTTGCGTGTATTGGTCGGCATAGGCAATGATGGGCTTTCCGCTCGTTTTGAAGTCGAGGAGCGCCTTGCGAAGTTCCTGCAGCGAGGCATAGTCGGCGCTGAGGGCCCCGCAGTCGAGGTAGATGGCTTCCACCTTTTTGTTGTCCTTGGCTTCGGCCACGGCTCCGAGCAAGTCGTTCAGCGACTGGCGCTCGCCCACGTCGCCGCCCATGATTTCGGCAAAGGGATTGTCCGAGACAATTTCGCTGATTTCGCCTTTTAGGCTCATTCTTAGCACGGTGCCACTTTCGAGCGAGGGTTTCGAGTCGCTTCCAATGGCAAATCCCAAAAGCATCATGAAGAAAAAGAAAAAACCTATGAAGCTAAGGATGATGATGCCCACCATGGTGGCGAGTACGTACTTGAAAAACTGTTTCATGTCAATTATTTTTTTTGGTTTATAGGCTATAAGTTTGAAAGGAGAGTGTTTGTGGTTTATTCAAGTTCGAGCAGCACGGGGCAATGGTCCGACCCCATGATGTCGGTCAGAATTTCTGCGCGGCGTATCCGCTTTGTCAGTCGCTGGCTGCACACGAAGTAGTCTATGCGCCAGCCTGCGTTTTTCTCGCGAGCCCTGAATCGGTATGACCACCATGAGTATGTGTCGGTTTGTGTGGGATGTAGGTGGCGGAAGGTGTCAATGAATCCGCATTCGAGCATTTGTCCGAATTTTTGACGCTCTTCGTCGGTGAAGCCCGCGTTGCGGCGATTGGTCTTCGGATTTTTCAGGTCGATTTCCTGGTGGGCCACGTTCAGGTCGCCGCAAAAGATGACGGGTTTCTGCCGGTCGAGCTCCACAATGTAGCGTCTGAAAGCGTCCTCCCAGCTCATGCGATAGTCGAGCCGGCGCAGTTCGTCCTGCGAATTGGGCACATAGACAGTCACTACGTATAGCTCGTCGAATTCCAGCGTAATGACACGTCCCTCATGGTCGTGTTCGTCGATGCCTATGCCGTAGTTTACGCTCAGCGGTTTCTTGCGGCTGAAAATGGCCGTGCCGCTATAGCCTTTTTTGTCGGCGTAGTTCCAATACGACTCATATCCGTCGAAACAGAGGTCAATCTGCCCCGCCTGTAATTTTGTTTCTTGCAAGCAGAAAACGTCTGCGTTCAATTGCCGGAACACGTCAGCAAATCCCTTGCCTTGCACAGCCCTCAGGCCATTCACATTCCATGAAACGAGCTTCATTCAGATACGTATTTTTAGGTGTCTCCAAAAGTGTAGGGACATTCTTATGCAATTTCTAACGAAGCAAAAATATAAAACTTCTATTATACGTGCAAGCAGGGGGGCATTTTTTTCGCCTTTCGGCGCCTTGAATGTATTTTCACCGTGGTGAGAAAACTTTTTCACCGTGGTGAGAAAACTTTTTCATCGTGGTGAAAAAACTTTCCCACCGTGGTGAGAATGAAACAAGGTGCCTGATAGGGTTGTTTGGCGCTGCATATCTCCTTTTTGTGGGTGCCATGATTTTTGCAAAAAGGCGGTGCGATTTCTTTCGGCGGCCGACGGATTTTTATTAACTTCGCAGCTGCAAACCGAATTGTGTTCTCAAATTTTCTTTTCATGCTCAGAGCTTTTCTTTCTACATATTGCTTCTGCGTGGCAGCCTTGCTGGCAGCGCAGCCTCAGATAGAGTTCAGCGAAACCACCCATAACCTTGGCTCCGTGTTGTGGCAAACGCCCCAAACCGTTACGTTTAGTTTCATCAACAAGGGCACACGCGACCTCAGTATCTTGAGCGTGGAGGCCGACTGCGCATGCACGGTTCCCACATGGACTTCAGCTCCCGTTTCGCCAGGGGCCAGGGGCTCGATCAGCGTGAGTTTCGATGCGGCTCTGCTTGGGCATTTCAGCAAAGGGGTTACGCTCTATACAAACATTGCACCCGAGCCTTTCCGACTGCATCTCATTGGCGACGTGGTAGCCTCGAAGCAAGGGGTTTCAGTAGACATGCCCGTCAAGATGGGCGAATTGCAGTTGAGCACCGACAACCTGGAATTCGACGACATCAATCGTGGCGACCAACCGCAGAAGATCATCACCATTTACAACGGTTCGAAAACCACCTACCGCCCTCAGTTGATGCACCTGCCGCGCTACTTGGCGGCTACCTACGTGCCCGAGGTCGTTCGCAGCGGACGCATGGGCGAAATCGTGGTGACGCTCGACAGCCGCGAGCTCAGCAATATGGGTGTGACGCAGACCAGCGTCTATTTGTCGCGGTTTCCGGGCGACCGCGTGTCGACGGGAAACGAAATAGCCATTTCGGCAACTCTCTTGCCGCAGTTTTCGGGCCTGCCCAAGCAGGTCGAATTGGCCCCATGCTGCCAAGTGGACAGTGTGCTCGAACTGGGTCCGGCTAGAGGCAAGAAGAAACTCAAAGGCGAGCTGATGCTAACCAACAGCGGGCGTACACCGCTCGAAATTCAGGCATTACAGGTATACAACTCGAGCCTGAGTGTGAGCATTGGCAAGCGCGTGATTGCTCCGGGTGAGCGTGTAAAGCTGAAGATAGGTGTAAACATGACGCTGCGCTCAAAAGGCCGCCGCCGTGTGTTGCTCATCACGAACGACCCGCGCAGGCCCAAGGTTGTCATTGAAGTGAAGATAAAAGAATAGGCGGGCAAGGCCTTGCGCTGCACGCAAGGCTGCACATGGCCATATCCCTTTGCAGAACTCGGCTTTTCATGCTATGATTAACGACATTGCAGCCATGGCGCGTCGCATTGTAATGACGACGAACGCCAACATTTTCCTGACAGGGCGGGCCGGAACGGGCAAAACCACGTTCCTGCGTGCTCTCAAGGCATCAGCGCCAAAACGCATGGTGGTGTTAGCGCCTACAGGCATTGCAGCCATCAATGCCGGCGGTTCTACCATACATTCCTTCTTTCAGTTTTCGTTTGCGCCCTTTGTACCAGGGAGTCCTGCCGAGGATTATAAGTGGCCTAAGCGTAAGATAAGACTTGTGCGCAGCCTCGATCTTATAGTCATCGACGAGATTTCCATGGTGCGTGCCGACTTGCTCGACCGCATCGATGCTGTGTTGCGGCGCTATCGGTCGGCCCATCATCTTCCCTTTGGCGGTGTGCAGCTGTTGCTCATTGGCGATTTGCAGCAACTGGCTCCAGTGGCAAAAGATGCAGAGTGGGATTTGCTCAAAGACTATTACGAAACTCCATACTTCTTTAGCAGCAAGGCCCTGCGGCAAACAAATTTTCTGACTCTCGAACTGGAACATGTTTACAGGCAGAGTGACAGCGATTTTCTGGAGCTCCTGGCCCGAGTGCGCAACAATACGGCCGATGCGGCCACGCTGCAGAAAATCAACGAGCGATATGTTCGGGGCTTTCGCCCTTGCAAGGACGATGGCTACATACACCTCGTAACTCACAACGGCCAGGCCCGGCGCATTAATCAGCAGGAACTGGATGCACTCCCCGGACACTGCTTTACTTTTCGCGCACGAGTTGAAGGAAACTTCCCTGAAACATCTTTTCCCACCGATGCGGAATTGAAACTCAAACTCGGTGCCCAGATAATGTTTGTGAAAAACGACAGCGAGCACCGCTACTACAACGGGTCGATAGGCCATGTGGTTGATATCGACGACGAGGGATTCTGTGTGAAGCTTGCCAATTCTCAAGAGGTGGTTGCAGTGGCACCTGCTGAGTGGGAGAATACTCGCTATGAGCTGAACGAACGTAGCAAGAATGTGGAGGAAAAATGGGACGGCTCTTTCTGTCAGTTTCCTGTGAAGACGGCTTGGGCCATCACCATTCACAAAAGTCAGGGCCTCACGTTCGACAAGGCTATTGTCGATGCCAGCGCTGCTTTTGCCCATGGGCAAACTTATGTGGCCCTTTCACGGCTTCGCACCTTGCAGGGGCTCGTGTTGAGCAGCCCGCTTCCGGCCGCTTCGATTATCAACGACGCGAAGGTTGTGGCTTTCAGCCAGGAGGCTGAGGCTCAAAAACCTACCGATGGGCAGATTGTGGCGCTGAGCCGGAATTACGCCATTGCAGTGCTTGATGAATTGTTCGACATAAGGGCGATTGCTCAGCCCTTTGCCCGCTTGCTTCGAATTTGCTCGGAGCACTTTTTTAGGCAAATGCCTGCTTCTGTGTCTCACTTGCAGGTGGTGCATGACGAGCGGCTTGTGCCGCTTGTTCAGGTGGCAGCCCGCTTTCACGACCAGTATGCCCGGCTCATTGAAGCTGGCATTGGGGCCGAAGCCGAGGCTGCTCTGCAAAATCGGTTGGCCAAGGGGTGTGCCTACTTTCGTGAGCAATTGTTGCCCGTATGCGGCGAAATCAACAAATTTGGATTGACAGCGGCAAACAAGGAGTTGCAAAAGCGGATAGATAGCATTCTCGACGATTTGCGGTTGCAGTTGCAAATTCGTGTATCCATGATGGCTTATGTAGAAGCCAAGGGTTTTGAAGTGAGCGACTTTGTGAAGCATCGTGGCGAGCTGTTGGCGGCCACAGAGGTGAGCGGCGTCAAGCGAAGTGGGCAAAAAGGCCAGGCCGAAGCCTTGATGGCGGCTCCCAAAAGAAAGAAGCTGAAGGTGGACAGCGACAAGGTGTGCAATGAGGAGTTGCTAAGAATTCTGAAGCAGTGGCGCAAGGAGCGTGCCAAGGCGTCGGGACTTCCTGTCTATACCATGATAAGGCAGCAAGGGCTCATTGGCATTGTGAACCTTATGCCACGCACAATTGAGGCCCTGATGCTTATTCCCTATGTGGGCAAGCGCACGGCCGAGAAGTATGGCGAAGAAATTCTGGAGATACTCGAAAAATATAGGAGGGAGAATATCTGATGCATCGAGCCAAGTATTTAAATAGTCGGGCCAATTCTTCAAAGAGTTGGCCCGACTATTTAAATGCATCCTTTGTGAGGATGTGTGTTGTGCTATCTGTCGTAGTCTATGAAGTGTCCGTCTTTTGTTATGCCTCTGATGGTGATGCTCAGCTGCTGGGCAGGCTTGCTGTTTGAGAAGAAAACGGCTGTAGCCTTACCATTTTTGTCGGTCTTCACGGCGGGGTCCCAAAAGAGGGTGCGCCGCTGGTCGGCCTCTGTGGGCTGGTCGGTGCCGCGATAGCTTGGCGAGCGGAATGTTTTGGGGTCGGCAAAGCCGTGGATGGTGCGCTTCACCACGCCGCGCTTTTCGCGAAAGTAGTGGTAGTCGGGGCGCGAATATAGGAAGATGCCGATGGGGCTGTAGGATGATACGGCGGCGGGTAGTGGCTGCATGGATGTGGGTATGAAGTGCTCCCATTGGTTTTGATGCTCCATGATGACGATGGATTTTACCTCGTCGGCATAGATTAATGGGCTGTCGCCCTTGAGCCTTTGAAGCAGCAACTCATTGTTGACAAAGACGAGGGCGGGGCTGCCTCGGTAGACAAAAGCGAAACAGGGGTTTATCACTGCGCCGTCGGATATGGAGGGCGTGTCGCCCAGCAGGTTCAGCAGCGAGGTGTAGCGCTCGTCGGCTTCGAGCGACTCGATGTATCGGAAGTCTTTGTCGATTTTTGAGAGCAGCTCCCATATGAGGCCCACGTCGCCGCCGGCATCTTTTATTTGCTCGGTGGCGCGTTCTATGTTATAGTATAGGTTGGCGCGTCGCAGAGCGGCTTTCTCTCCGCCCATGTAGGTGTAGCGTCCTCCCTTGAAACCTTTATATTTTGTTTTTTGCACCACTACGGCTTCGCCCAGTTTGATGGATGGAAGGTTTGGTATGGTGTCGCGCCAGGCAAAGAGCTGGGCTTCGCGGCTTGTTTCGGTTTCTGAGCGAGACGGGGCTTTGTTCGGAGCTTCGACTGGGGCGAGGGGGTGTGGCTCGAGTTCGCGAGGGTCGAAGGGTCGTGGCTCCGGGCTGAACTGCCTGCCAAGCGCCACTCGGCTCCACTTGGGTTTACCGCCCGTGGTGGTTTGAAATTGTGCCACCCAGTCGCCCATGTAGTCAACGCTGGAGGCGAAGGCGAAGCGCCCCAGGCTGTCGGTGACGGCTGATGAGCGCAGGGAACTGCCGTCGCGGGCGAACATGATGAGGTCGACATTCATGCCTGCCTGCGGGCGTAGATGCTTGCCGGTGCTAAGCACGGTGCCGTCGACCATGAGTTTTTCTTCGATGGGTTGTGTCATTGTGAGGGAGTCTTGTCCCGTGAGTTCGCTGTAGGTGTTGGTGCTTTGTCCCTGGGCCATGAGCAGCAGGTCGAGTCTTTGCTCAAGGGCAGTGTCGGCTGGTGTGTCGAAACGGAGGGATGGGTGTTCGATGTAGCCCTTTACTTCGGAGGCCAGTAGCAGGGCCTCGGCGGCGCCTGGGGCCTCGGTTCCGGCAATGAGGCTGCCTTGTTCGCGCACGGCGAGCGAGAGGGTTGTTTCGAGTGGTTTCCCCTCGTCGTCGGTGACGTAGATTTCGAGCGCCACGGGCGAGAATGGTTCGTAGGTGGCTTCGTTTTGCAGCACCTTGATATGGGCTTTTCGGCTCTGCGGTTTTTTGAAGACCATGCGCTGTGCATACTCTTGTCCGTCGCCGCCAATTAGCCGAATGGTATTCACTCCTTCGCGCAGGGCATGCGGAGGCAGTTCTATCTCTACGATTTCGCCGGCCACACTGAGGGTGTCGAAAAAGCAGGGTTGCTGCCTGCACGTGACGAGCAGGCCCAGCAACTGTGGCTTGGCATGCGGGGTGGCTTGCACGCTGACGGTGGGGCCGTCGGCCTGGCTATAATGCATGGCATAGGGCACATTTGTGGGCTTGGGCAGTATGAAGCGCTGTGTGCCTTGTGGAGTGTGTACCTCGGCAAAGACTGCCTCTGCCGTGGCGGGCAGACTGAAGCTGGCAAGGCCCTCGCCGTGGGTGGTGAAGGTGGCGAGGGTGGTGCCATCCTGGTCAATAATGCGGCCGCTGAGCTCGGCAAGGGGGAGCCCACGGTTGTCGGTGGCCTTCACGGCAAAACTTTGGGTCACTCCTTCGGCACGCTGTCCTCCTTCAGGGAAGAAACTGAGGTTCACATGGCCACCTGCATTGAATGTGTAGGGCCGTGGATGGTTGGGGGTAAGGTCGGCAGCGCTCTGTGGACGTATGATTTCGAGGCTGGTTTCATCGGGATTGTCGGCAGCTTTTTTATTGAAAATGGGCACTACGCGCGAAAAGCATACATCGCTGCCCCAATTGAGCATTTCGCGAGTGTAGGCCCTTACTTCGTAGAATCCTTCTTGTATGGGTAGCTCGAGTTTGAACTCGCCCGTGGCCTGACCGTCTTCGATGCGTAGCAATTTTCTTTCCATGATTTCGCCGCTGGCATTGAGCAACTCCACATAGAGCACTCGGCTCAGTGTGGTGGGCTGGATCGAGGAGGCGCGCACCACGTAGGCCTTCATCCACATGGTTTCGCCCAAGGTGTAGGCATCGTTGTCAAGGTGCAGATAGACACGTTCGAGCGGGTAGTTGTGGTCGAACTTAGAAAGGTTCTGAAACTGGCGCAGCAGGTTCCTGAACTCTTTTGCGCGCTGCGAGAATGCGGACGGACAGCAAGCAAACGTCAGCAGGAGCAGAAGCGCGATAATTTTGTTCATGGCGTTTGTGCTGCTTCTGCGATTTGCAAACTTGTTTTTCCTTTTGCTGTTTACCATCCGTTGAAATGAATTTTTTCGATGTCGTATTTATCCTTTGGTGCATTCTCGCCCTTGGGGTAGCCAATGCTTATGAGGCTCATGGGAATGATGCCCTCGGGCAACTGGAGCAACTCGCTTGTGGGGCCCATGCGGTCGTCGTGGGGATAGATGCCAATCCAGCAGGCCCCGAGGCCCATGGCTTCGGCTCCGAGCAAAATGTTTTGGGTGGCTGCCGAGGTGTCGAGCATCCATGTGGCCGACGGCATGCCGCGCTTCGTGATAACAGTGGTGTCACCGCAAACGAGGATGGCCGCCGTTGCCTCGCTGAGTTGCTGGGCACGTGGCAAAGCTGTGTGGAGCGAGCGTATGGAAGCGGTGTCGTCGAAGATGATGAACTGCCACGGGCGAGCATCGATGCCTGTGGGAGCAGCCATGCCGAGGCGAACCAGCGAGTCGAGCATGGTGCGGGGAACGGGCTGGTCGGTGTAGCTGCGCACGCTTTTTCTCGACAGAATGTTTTGCACTACGGCCTCGCTTGGCGTGGGAATCTCGTTCGAAAGGCTCATCACAAGTCGGGCCAGTGAGGCTATGAGGGCTATGGCCAGCACAAGGCTGACGAGTTTGTACTTATTCATTTTCGGTGGATGGTTTATGTTGTTCTTTTACTGTGGCTTGTTTTTTTATAGCATTGCCCTCAAGTCCGAGTTGCAGCAGTTCGCCCATGGGGCATAGTGCCTTGCACCAAAGGTTGGGCACAAACATGCTGAGCACTACGAAAGATGTGGCCAGCACGAGCACCGTGGGGGTGGCCACGTCAAAGAGAAAGGCCGTGAATGGCTCGTATTGCAGCAGCAGGTCGGCTCCCACGCCCAGCCATGCTGTCAGCAGAATGAGGCAAAGCACAAAGGTGCGCAGTCTTCGGGCTATGGCATAGAAGCGCGGCGCTACTTTGATGTGTGGCAAGGGCAAGCGGTAGGCCAACTCTTGCAGGCTGCCATAGGGGCAGGCCCATGTGCAATAATGATTGGGCTTGCCGGCCAGGGCCATGACGATGGTGGTCAGGAGCATGGCGACAAGGGGAAGAGAGCCTATCCAGTCTACCCCATTTTCTGTCCACGAAAGCATTTGAGTGAGCGAAAGAAATTGTGTGCAGAGCAGGCCTGTCACCAATACATTGAGTATTAAAATAGTGAGCCGGACCCATGCCTTTTTGCGGAGCCACAGGCGCGCTGCAATTCCTAGGAGCAACACTAACAATACCGCTATGGCGCGGGTCCATCCTATGGTGGGCTGCATGGCTGCCTTTTTTGTTGATGCCTCATAGCTGGCACAGGCTGCTATCATGTTTTGGGCTACGGCAGTGCTTGTATAGGTGGCTCCGCTCACAGCGTCATAATGGGCCCCGGCCACATCGCTGGCTTTCATGCCGTTCCATTGCTCGAAGAAACCCGACTGCCTCACGCGCTCAAGGAATTCGGGCGTTTCGTGATTGACGTCGGGCACCACGGCACTTACGCACGACAATGTGTCGAGAATTATCCAAATCGGCACCGGGCCGGCAAAGCCTCTGACATCGGGAGCAAAATGGGCGCTGTGAAGTGCTGTGCCCTGCCATGTGCCGTCGGGGGCTTGAAGCTGCCAAATGCCTGTGTCGACCTGGGTGAACATGAATTTTTCGAAGCCCGGCAGCGATATTCTTTGGCCAGTGAGGGAAGACAGGTTGGCTGAGGCAGAAGGCTTGGCTTCGGGCTTTAATTCGTAGCCCAGCAGTCGGCCGCTCCACAGGCTTGCGGCGACAAGCATAAGGAAAACTACGAGGAGCGAAAGTATTTGCTCTAATTTTTTTTTCATACCTAATGCGTTTGGAGAAGTCCTGTTTTTATAAGCCTTCGCGCATAAAGTCGAGGGATTCAAATATGAGATCTTTGGACGCGTGGCAGTCGAGTTCCACCTTGCCTACTTTGCTGAGCAGGGCAAAGTTGATTTGTCCTGCCACGTTCTTTTTGTCGTGGCTCATGAGTTCGTACAGGTGTTCGTAGTCGTCGCATGTGATGGCTGCCCGGCCGTAAAAATTTCTGACGAAGGTTGCCACTTGACGCATGGCTGATTGCGGAAACCCTTTGAGCTGTGTGCTGAGCCACAGTTCGCACGCCAGGCCATATGCTACGGCGTATCCGTGCAAAATGGGGCGGCCCTTTTCCATGGCCATGCTCTCGAAGGCGTGGCCTATGGTGTGTCCCAGGTTCAGGGCTTTGCGCAGTCCTCGTTCATGAGGGTCGCTTTCCACAATGCGGCTCTTTATGTCTACGCTCAGACACACCAACTCTTGCAGCCTGTTTAGGTTGGGCGCAGCCAGGTCGAATCCAAGGTGTTGGCTCAGCAGGCTTTCGCTGCTCAACAGGGCGTGCTTCAGCATTTCAGCATAGCCCGACCGCAGATTCTCGGCGTCGAGTGTGCGCAGGAAGTCGGTGCTGATAATTACTTCCATGGCTTCGGAAAAAACACCCACTTCGTTTTTGAGTCCGCAAAAGTTGATTCCCGTTTTTCCGCCCACTGCGGCATCGACCATGGCCAGCAGGGTGGTGGGAATGTTCACATATCGAATGCCGCGCTTGAAGGTGGAGGCCGCAAATCCTCCCAGGTCGGTCACCATGCCGCCTCCCAGACAAAGAAGTAGCGAATGGCGTGTGGCTCCGCCCTGCACAAGCTGCTGCCAAACGTGAGTGAGCGAGGCTATGTCTTTATGGATATCGGTGGCGCCTATGGTGATATGCTGCGCATTGTTCAAAGAACGCACGCTGCTCAGCAGGGGGAGGCAAAGGTCATGGGTGTGCTCGTCGGTGAGCACAAAGAGGCGGTCGGCATCTGCCTGGGTTACAACCTTGTCTGCAGCCTGGGCAATGTTATTTGGAAAGATTGGCATTCTCGTAATTCTCAATTTTCGTTCGATAGTCTTTGGGCATTTCTACAGAGCAATTCTGTTTCAAGTCATAGCACACCATTATTGTGGTGCATTGGCATACAGTAGTTTCGCTCTGCGCGTTGACGGCGCGCTGCTGCAACACGAAACTTTTCTCGCCGATGTGTGAAATGCGCGTCTCTATCACGATGTTGTCGCCATAGTAGACGGGCACGAAGAAATCGGCGTCAATGTGTACCACCACGGGCACGAGGTCTCCGCCCATCATGTCTTCATGCAACACTTCCTTTAGGTATTCCTGTTTCCCCAGATCGTAGTATGCGAAATAGTAGTTGTTGTTTACGTGCCCAAAGCGATCTACATCGATAAACCGTATCTGAATGGGCAGGCGGTGTCTGAATACGCCTTCGTCAAATTGAGGACCAATCATAGTGAATTTTGGTTTTGTCTTGAAAGGGTATAAATAAATATATGGTGCGGAATGGCTTTTATAGCGTTCCGAAGTAGTAGTATGCAATGCTTCTGATTCTGCCTTCGTCGGGAACTAAGTTCATTGTGTCGGCATCGAGTCGGCACAAGTTGCGTAGGCTGTAAATGTCGTGCTCCTCGTCGGTGGTGGTTTCGTTGATTGTAATGAAAAGCGCATTACGTGCATCGGCGATTCTGACGCTCTCGTCCAAATAGTCGTCGCAGGGGCAGGTGGCCAGAAGCCGCTCCTGCACATATTCACGCAAGGCTTCTTCAAAAATCTTGGCATCGGGATGGCAAATGGGCATATGTGGAATTTTGGGTGCGAAGTTACTAAAAACTGCTCATACGGCCAACGCTATGTTTCTATTGCTTGAAATGGCGGCAGGCAACATGTATGGCATCTTTGTGTCGGTTGAATGTGGTGCGTGCCAGGGGCAGTCCTCCGCTCATCTCAGTGAGGGCCCATCGCTCGTTGATTTCAGCTAGTGTGATGCGCCCCGCTTTACGAATGGTGTTTACCAACCATATGTATTCCTTGAATAGTGTGGGTGTTTTCATGGATATTCGGTTTTTTGCAGCAAATATAAAGGAAAAAAGTTACATTCGGAAATCCTCCCTCCACCTTTGCCCTTCCCATGGCGTTCTCTGTTTTCGTTAAAAGAAGGATTTGAGAGGCCGTGGGCATAAAAATAGGTAAGTGTATGCTGTTATTTTCCAAAAATCTCTATCTTTGTGGCTACAATGGGCTAATGTGGCCCTCAACATAACTATATGCTCCAAAATGGAGCCCTGGAAATATGAAAAATATAAAAGCACAATATAATGATATACAAATGGAAGTACGAAGCCCCCTCGCCCGAGCAGGTGGCTGCTGCGCAAGCCTTGGCTGCAAAGCTGGGCATTCATCCTGCGCTGGGCAAACTGCTCGTGGACCGTGGGCTCGACGACGAAGCTGCGGCTCGCAAGTTTTTTCGGCCCAGCCTTACAGACTTGCACGACCCCTTCCTGATGAACGACATGCAGGCTGCTGTGGCTCGCATCAACGAGGCAATGGGGCGCAAGGAGCGTATTTTGGTCTATGGCGACTATGATGTGGATGGCTGCACGGCCGTGGCGCTTGTCTATAGGTTTCTGCAGCAGTATTATAGCCACATAGATTATTACATCCCCGACCGTTACGACGAAGGCTATGGCATTTCTATCAAAGGTGTAGATTTTGCCTACGAAACGGGAGTGAAGTTGGTGATAGTGCTCGACTGTGGAATCAAGGCAGTCGACGAGATAGCCTATGCCAAGGAAAAAGGAATTGACTTTATCATTTGCGACCACCATGTGCCCGACGAGGTGTTGCCGCCTGCCGTGGCTATTCTCAATCCGAAGCGGGCCGACAACAGGTATCCGTATGTTCACCTGAGCGGCTGCGGTGTGGGCTTCAAACTCATGCAGGCCTTTGCCATGAGCAACGGCATTGAGTTCAACCGCCTGCTGCCCCTGCTCGACCTTGCTGCTGTAAGCATAGCCAGCGACATAGTACCCGTGACTGGTGAAAACCGCATTTTGGCCTTCCATGGTCTCCATCGTCTCAATGCCAACCCCTCAGTGGGCTTTCAGGCCATACTTGAGGTGTGTGGATTGCGAGGGCGAGAGCTCTCCATGGCCGACATCATTTTCAAGATCGGCCCCAGAATCAATGCTAGCGGAAGGATTCAAAACGGCGGCGAGGCAGTGAAACTGCTGGTCGAGAAAGATTATGCTGCCGCCATGGAGGAGGCCAATTGCATCAACCTCTACAACGAAGCCCGAAAAGATCTTGACAAGCAAATGACCGAGCAGGCCGTCGAGTCGGTCAAGCACGCCTCCAATCTCGAAGAGAAGCGTGCCATAGTGATATATAATCCTTCTTGGCACAAGGGTGTCATTGGCATTGTGGCTTCGCGCCTTACTGAAATATACTATCGTCCGGCAGTGGTGCTCACTGAGAACGAGGGCTATGCCACCGGCTCGGCGCGTTCAGTGAGCGGTTTCGACGTATACAAAGCCGTGCAGAGCTGTGCCGACCTTCTCGAAAACTTTGGCGGGCATACCTATGCAGCCGGCCTCACGATGAAAGTGGAGCACATTGAGGAATTTACGCGTCGCTTCGAAGAATATGTGGGCAAACATATTCTCGACGAGCAAACCGAACCTGCGCTCAACATAGATGCAGAACTGGAATTTAAAGACATAGACTTCAAATTCTTTCAGCAGCTCAAGCGCTTTCAGCCTTTTGGGCCTGGCAACGAAAAGCCTATATTTTGCACACATCGTGTCTATGATTACGGCACCAGCAAGGTGGTGGGGCGCGGACAAGAGCATATCAAACTCGAGCTCGTGGACGACGTGTCGAACAAGGTGATGAACGGCATTGCCTTCGGCCAGAGTTCGCAGGCTCGCTACATTAAGACGAAACGCGCTTTTGACATATGCTACAGCATAGAGGAGAATACCCACAAACGCGGCGATGTGCAGTTGCAGATTGAAGATATTCGTCCGCAAGAGCCAGGGGCTTAGCCCCGGCGGATCCTGCCCGTTAGAATTGTCCGTGAGCAGGAAGAATGTAAAAACTATTTATCTTCTCCCTTCTGAAGCGCCATGCAGGTAGATTTTCTTTCCATCTTACGCGAGAACTGGGGCTACGAAAGCTTTCGCGGCATCCAGGAGGACATCATCCGCTCCATAGCCAGCGGCCACGACACCCTGGGGCTTATGCCCACCGGGGGCGGAAAGAGCATTGCCTTTCAGGTGCCGGCCTTGGCCATGGAGGGGACATGCCTTGTGATTTCTCCGCTCATAGCGCTGATGAAAGACCAAGTGGAGCATCTTCAGGCACGAGGCATCGGCGCCTTGATGTTGCATGGCGAGCAGTCGCGAGACGAGATGGAGCGCATTCTCGACAATTGCATTTTTGGAAATTATAAATTCCTCTATGTTTCGCCCGAGCGTTTGGCTTCGGAATTTTTCTTGCGAAAGCTTCGCAGCATGCACCTCAGCTTCGTCGCCGTGGACGAAGCCCATTGCATCTCTCAGTGGGGCCACGATTTCCGCCCCTCCTATCTTCAGATAGCCTCCGTGCGCCAGTTGCATCCCGAAGTCCCCATTCTGGCACTCACGGCTACGGCAACGCCTCAAACCGCGCTCGACATTTGTCACAACCTCTCGCGCCCCATGCAGGAGCCCGCCGCCCATTCGTTCAGCATATTCTCCATGTCGTTTGAGCGGCCCAACCTTTCCTATATCGTGAGAAAGGCCGAAGACAAGTTTGCCATGTTGGTCCACATTTTGCGCAGCGTCGATGGTTCGGCCATCGTCTATACGCGAAGTCGCGACCTGTGCCGCGAAGTGGCGGGCCGCTTGCACGATGAGGCTTCCATCGATGCTCTTTTCTATCATGCGGGCTTGTCTTATGTTGACAAGGAAGTTCGCCAGCAGATGTGGCAGCGAGGTGAAGCGAGAGTGATGGTAGCTACCAATGCCTTTGGCATGGGCATCGACAAGAGTAATGTCCGTTTAGTTGTTCATCTCGATTTTCCAGACTCTATCGAAGCCTATTTTCAGGAGGCAGGCCGTGCCGGGCGCGACGGTCGCCGGGCCTGGGCTGTGTTGCTGCTGGGCGATTCAGACCATCGGCGCATGGCGCGCCGCCTTGCCGACAGCTTTCCTCCAAAAGACTTTGTGTGCAGTGTTTACAACGAACTGGCCTACTTTTTCCAACTGGCCGTGGGCGACGGTGAGGGGGCCAACTATGAGTTCGACATTCAGAAATTCTGCCGTGCCTTTCGCCGGTTTCCCACCCAGGTAGAGAGCGCCCTCCGTCTGCTCACTGCCGATGGTTACATCGACTATCGCGACGACGAGGAAACGCGCTCGCGCCTCATGTTCATTGCCTCTCGCGACGAACTCTACAAGTTGCGCCTCACGGCTTTTGCCAATAAAGTGCTGATGTACGTTTTGCGGAACTATACGGGCGTTTTTGCGCAATATGTGTTCATCGACGAGTCGCGCATAGCCCATGCCCTTGAGACCGACTATTCAGCGGTTTATGAGGCGCTGAAGAGCCTCTCGTTTCAGCGCATATTGCACTATGTGCCGCGCAAGCGGGCCGCCTATGTGCGCTATTTGCGTTCACGTGTCGACGAGAGCCAGTTCTCGCTTTCGCGCTGTGCCTACGATGAGCGCCGTGAGAGCATGGAGCAAAAGATGGAGGCTCTGTGGCGCTATGCTGCTGGCGACACGTGTCGCAGCAAAATGCTGTTGGAATATTTTGGTGAAATCCAAGCTCACGATTGCGGGCATTGCGACGTATGTTATGACAGGGCTAAGCACCCTTCGAAGGTTGAAGCTTTGTGTAGGCATATTTTGTCGGTCTTGGCCGATGGTGAATGGCGCCCATTGTCCGATTTAACCTATGACAAGGCTTCGCCCGAAGACAGACGTAAGGCCTTGAACCATCTTTTGGCGGAAGAGATGGTGGAGTTTGAAAACGGGCGGTTCAGGAAAAAATAGGGACGCGGGGATAGCAAAAACTATCTCGTCGATAATTTAAACTGTTGGCTCAACTCTTTAAATTATCGACGAGATAGTTTTTTTAAAGTGGTGGCATAGGTTTGTGTGATGCTCACTTTTTGAAGGGCTTGCGGAAGGTGCACCCTTCTTTCCAACGTGAGCAGCCATAGGCTGTGTTTCCCTTGATAACTTTTCCTTGTCCGCACACGGGGCATTTGCTGCCTACTCGAATGCGTGTGGCCGTGCTGGCCGAAGGTGCCTGCTGGTTTTTGGGAGCCTCGGCTTTCGATTTTTTCGTGTCGCCTGGAATTGAGTCGGTGATGCGTCGGTGGGTGTTGTCGCTCATTACCTGCACCACGATTTGGGACACCATTTGCTTGAGCTCTTCGATGAATTGCGTGGAGCTGTATTCGCGGCGTTCTATTTGCCGGAGTTTCTTTTCCCACTGGCCCGTGAGTTCGGCGCTCTTGAGCAGGTCTTCCTTGATGAGACCGATGAGTTCCACGCCCGTAGGGGTGGCAAAGAGGGCTTTGCGCTGTTTGCGAATGTAGCCTCGGCGAAAAAGGGTTTCGATGATGGCAGCACGGGTGGATGGCCGGCCTATGCCGTTTTCTTTGAGGGCGTCGCGCAATTCCTCGCTCTCTACGAGTTTTCCGGCTGTTTCCATGGCTCTTAGCAGGGTGGCTTCGGTGTAGGGCTTTGGCGGCTGTGTGGTTTTTTGAACCAGGCTGGGTGTGTGTGGCCCGCTCTCGCCTCGTTCGAAGTGGGGCAGTATTTTTCCTTCGTCGTCGTCGCGCTGCTGCTCGTCGTCGGTGGTGGCGTCTTGCCCGACAAACACTTGGCGCCAGCCCGCTTGCTGAATGAGTTTGCCGCTGGTGCGGAACGTTATGTCGCCGGCTTGGCCGAGCACGGTGGTGGTGTCGAATTTGCAATCGGGGTAGAAGACGGCAATGAAGCGGCGCGCTATGAGGTCGAACACATTGTGCTCGGTGTCGCTGAGGTTGTTGGGGGCTTGGCCGGTGGGTATGATGGCGTGGTGGTCGGTGACCTTCGATGAGTCGAACACCTTTTTGCTCTTTCTCAGGGCTGCTCCTCGCAGGGGTTGGAGCAATTGGCCATAGGCGCCACTGATGCCGTTGAGAATGCTCTTACATTTGGGGTAGATGTCGTCGCTGAGATAGGTGGTGTCTACGCGTGGATAGGTGGTTACTTTTTTTTCGTAGAGGCTCTGAATAATGTTGAGCGTTTGGTCGGCGCTGTAGGAAAACTTGCGGTTGCACTCCACCTGCAGCGAGGTGAGGTCGAAGAGTCGGGGCGGGGCTTCGGTGCCGCTCTTTTTCTCGACCGAGGTTATCTCGAAGGGTTTGGCCGAGGCCTTTAGCAGGGCCTCTTGCCCTTCGGCCTCGGTGGCGTAGCCTTTGCCTTCGCCCATAATGGCATTGAAGGTGGTGTCGCGATAGAGGGTGGAGAGCACCCAGTAGGGCTGTGGCTTGAAGTTTTCGATTTCGTATTGTCGTCGCACGATGAGCGCCAGGGTGGGGGTTTGCACACGGCCTACGGAGAGGGGTGGCTGCCCATAGGCTCCAGCCCGGTATTTGAGGGTGTAGAGTCGGGTGGCGTTCATGCCTAGCAGCCAGTCGCCGATGGCGCGACAGAGGCCGGCTTCGTAGAGGGGCTGGTAGTCGGCGGCGGCATGGAGGTTGGCAAAGCCTTCGCGGATAGACTCTTCGGTTAGCGAGGAAATCCACAGTCGGCGCACGGGGCATTTGGCTCCTGCCTTTTGCATCACCCAGCGTTGAATGAGTTCTCCCTCCTGCCCGGCATCGCCGCAGTTTATGATTTCGTCGGCCGATTGCATGAGTTGCTTGATGGTGTTGAATTGTTTTTGCACACCTTTGTCGTTTTTCAGGCGTATGCCGAACCGTTGGGGAAGCATGGGCAGGGTGGCGAGGGCCCACCGCTTCCACGTCTCGGTGTAGTCTTCGGGGGCCTTGAGCTCACACAGGTGGCCAAAGGTCCAGGTCACCTGATATCCGTTTCCTTCCATGTATCCGTCGTGGCTTTGATTGGCTCCAAGAATGTGGGCAATGTCGCGTGCCACGCTTGGTTTTTCGGCGATGCAGACTATCATGTTCGGTCGTGATGTTTATAGGTTTGTTTCTATGCCGTTTGGGGTGATGTGCCACGTTTGATGGCATGTGTGGCGGGCGAGTTCTATTTCGTGTGTGGTGAGGAGTATGATTTTTTGCTGTTGGCAGGCTATTTCTCTGAGCAGGCTCATTATTTCGGGGCGCGCCACGTAGTCGAGATGGGCGGTGGGCTCGTCGAGCAGGATGATGGGCGTGTCTTGTGCCAGTGCCCGGGCTATCATGGTGCGTCCGCGCTGGCCGTCGCTCAGCGACGAGAAGCGGCGCTCGGCAAGGTCGGCTATGCCCGCGAGCTCCATGCTCTGTTCTGCCACGGCCTTGTCGTGGCGGCTCAGTGGGGCAAGGAATGTGGTGTGGGGCAGGCGTCCCATTTCAACAACTTCGCGCACCGTGAGCAGCGAGCCTTGTGGTTGGCTGGTGAGCACGATGGAAATGGTTCGTGCCCTTTGCCGGTTGCTGTATTGAATGAGGTTGATGCCCTTGTATTCTATGCGTCCCGAGAGTGGCTTTTGAAATCCTGCAATGGTGCGCAGCAGGGTGGTTTTGCCTGCGCCGTTTCGGCCTATGAGGGCGGTGAGGGAGCCCGCTGCGAGTGTGCCAGCGAGGTTTTCGGACACAATGTTTTTGTCGTAACCAATTGTCAGGTTGCAAAGGTTGAGCAGAGGAGCTGGCATGGGGCTTGGTGTGTTGGCTGCATAGAGAATGGCAGGGGGCTCGTTCTTTTTTTTAGATGCAGCCCCCTGTCATCGTTGTGTGTGCTTTTCGGTTCAGAGGCTTACTTTTATGGTTTTGCTCTGTCCGTTTTTCATGGTTATTTTCAGCAAGAACAGTGGGCCCTGTCCCTGTGCCGCACTGAGGCTGTTGCCCTTTGCGCGTTTCAGCGTGCGCCCTTGAAGGTCGAGTAGTTCGAGTGTTTGCACCTCGCCACTGACAGTGATGGTGCGCTGGCTGATGTGGAGTTTGGGTGTGGCCGTTTCAGTCAGTGTGGCCTTCTTAAAACCCGTGGGCACGGTGTTCATGAAGATGTTGACAGTTTGTCCGGCTTCGCAGGGTATGCTCACAATGTCGTTTCCTTTTTTGGTGGGTGTAACGAGGTTGGAGCCTACGTAGATGGCTGTGGCGTTGGCTATGTCTTTACTCTTGACTACGAGTGGCTGTCCCTGGTTCGACTTAATTTTGATTTGGTCGGCCTTGGCGTTTTTCCACGAAATGTCCACAGTGAAGTCGCCCACGGCCTTGAGGCCCTTGATGTGGCCCGAACGCCAAAGCGTGGTGGGCAGTGCGGGCAGGATTTCGATGGTGTCGGTGTGGCTTTGCATGAGCATTTCGGCTATGCCCGAGCATGTGCCGAAGTTGCCATCGATTTGGAAGTAGTAGGGGGCATGCACGTCGAATAGGTTGTAGAACACACCGCCGTTGCCTCGTCCGGGGATAAGGGCGTAGTTGAAAATTTGGTGTGCATGGTTGCCATCCTTTGCACGTGCCCAAAGGTTCACTTTCCATCCCATCGACCATCCGGTGGAGGCATCGCCGCGCAGTTGCAGTGAGTTTACGGCAGCGTTGAAGAGTGCCGAGCCCTGTGTCACTTGGCTGAATGGGTAGAGACACATGAGGTGTGAGGAGTGGCGATGGCCGTCGGCGCCGGCAGTATAGTCACTGTATTTCCATTCGCGCAGGATGTTTGTGCCTGTGCTGATGCCGTTTTTGGTGTTTCCCCAAGCTCCTGTATACTTCTCAATGGCCAGGCCCTTGTCGAGCTTGGAATAGCGGTCGTTGAGTGTGTTGAGGTCGGCCTGCGAGATGTTGGCATCGCTGCCCAGGATGTTAGCGGCTGCCAGCGTGTTGGCAAAGAGCTCGGCCACCAGTTGCTGGGCGTGGGCTACGGCGTTCTGGCTTCCAGGTCCGTGCTCGGGCGAATATTCGTTGGGGCATTCATACGTGCCGTCGCTGGCCAGGATGAGGCGTTCCATCCAGAATTGTGTGGCGCCCCACATGGCGGGAAAGGCTCGCTTGAGGAAGTCGCGGTCAAGTGTGTAGCGATAGTGCTGCCACAGGTGGGTCACATACCACGCGTTGGCAATGACGTAGTTGGTCTGGAAGTTTCCGCGTCCGCCAAAAATGTTGTTCTCTGTGATGCAGGTCCATCCCTTTGTTTGGCCAGCCAGTTGGGTGGCGTTTGCTTTCCATTCCTTGCTGTTGGCCATGTTGATGATGTAGTTCAGGAAGGGAAGATGCAACTCGCTGAGGTTGGTGGGCTCGGCTGGCCAATAGTTCATTTGCACGTTGATGTTGGCATGGATGTCGGCTCCCCAAGGTGCGTTCGAGCTGTTGTTCCATATTCCCTGAAGGTTGGTGGGCAGGTCAATTCCGCGCGAACCGGCAATGGTCATGTATCGGCCGTAGTCGAAATAGAGTTTTTCGAGCATCAAGGCTCCAGCGTCGGCTGTGCCGCGCTTGTTGGTGTAGTCGTCAATGAGCTCGTTGGTGGGCTTGTTGTTGCGGGCGGCATCAATAACGAACTCCACGCGACCGAAGTATTTGCTGTGGTCGGCCACGTGAGCCTCGTAGATTTCATTCCACGATTTTTCAGCGGCAGCATTTACGCGTCCCGTCATTTCGCTTTTCAGATTATTGCGCAGTGTGGTGCTTACGTAGGTGGCCGACTGCGGGTCGTAGTCGGTGCCGGCTGCCATGAAAATGATTACGCTATCGGCATTAACCACATCGATGTAGCTGCCACGGGTGCGGAGTGTTCCGCCCTTGTTGACCACCTTGACGGCAGCTTGGTAGCTCACGGTTTCGAGTTTGCCGGCAAAAGTGGCCATGCCGTCGCTATAGGAAGTAGTAGCGTTCACACCGGGCTTGCCCGAGTTGACTGTGATGCGCAGACTTTGTTTGCCGGGAGCGTTGGCTGTGAAGAGGTAGGCGCCCACGTTGTCGGGATTGCTCACTAAGTAGCGGCGTTCGTAAGCAATGCTTCCGTCGCTGTTCTTGAAGTCAACGCCGCCCACACCGGTGGCGAGGTTCAGGGTACGCACATATTCGGTTACATCTTTTCCGTCGGCAAAGTCAATGGTCTGCTTGTCAATATTCTGCACGATGATGTTTCCAAAGTTCTGATAGCCTCCATATCCGCCGTTGCCGGCTGTGTATTTTGAGCCGCCAGTAGAATTGTCAGTGCTTCGTCCGGTCCATAGAGTTTTCTCATTGAATTGCAGGTCTTCCTTGTAAATGCCGCCAAGATAGGTGGTTCCCAGTTGACCGTTTCCAAGAGGCAGGGCATAGTCTTTCCATACGTCGCCACTTAGGGCGGGAGCAAGCACGGCGGGTGTGGTGTACCACATGGTGGAGGCCTCTTCGGGCACGTAGCCCGTAACACCCGAAACGGTGTATTCGCTGGCCTCAAACATGGTTTCTTCTATGAAGTTAAGGGGGTTGTTCGTGTCGCTGGCATTATTCCACAAACACACACCGTTGCCCACAGTCACGCCACCTTGTGCGTTCAGGTAGCTGCCGCTATTGCTCAGGCTTTCAATCATCCATATACCTTTATATGTGGTGTTAGTAGATGCGGTGAGCTTGAAGCTTCCTGCCTTCGAGGCGTCGGTGCTGGCCATTACGAGGACGAGGTTGCCCGATGCTTGGGTGTAGAGGTATTTGCCGTCTTTGTTGGCAATCTTGAAGTTATCTTTATTTCCGATGAACTTCCACAAGCCGGCATT
Source organism: uncultured Bacteroidales bacterium (assembly GCA_902796835.1). Classification (GTDB taxonomy): domain Bacteria; phylum Bacteroidota; class Bacteroidia; order Bacteroidales; family Bacteroidaceae; genus Alloprevotella. Next base: position 2,851 of record CADBQP010000034.1, on the reverse strand, counting down.
CGATTTCGATTGCTTGGCCTGCACAATGGATTCGTTGTTACCCCGGGCCGAGATGGCTGTTTGGGCGTTGTGACAGAAGGCTACAATATACCATATAGGCTCTTCGGTCTCAGAAACGAAAATGGGAGTCAATGTTTCGCAGGGCTTGAAGGTGATGAGTGCACCCTCGGTTCCTGCAACGGAATCTCTCAGCGTTGTGTTCACGGTGCCGGGACTGGTCATCTGCATGCTCTGACCAGCCGTTCCTCCAATGCGCTGAATTTCAAAGGCGTCGGGGTCTTCGCTGCTTTCTACTACGCGGAAGTGGACGCTGGCCTCGCGAGAACAGGTGTAGAGTTTCAAGTCGTCGGAATACGACAGATAGCGGCCAGCGAGCGAGTAGAGCAGAAAGTCGTCCTTTGTTCCCACGAGCGCCCATTTCTGGTTTTTCGATGAAGTGTCAGCCTGCCGGGTGCGCACACGAATGTTGTTTCCTCCATCATGAAGGTTGAATGAGCCGGCATTGAACGAAATAAAATACCACGTGGTTTCACCTTCAGTAGTCGAAGTCGAGAAACGTGGCAAACTGCTTGCCTGAGCCAAGTGGCCCAACATGAGGTTAAAGCATGCAAGAATGAATAGTCTGAAAAGGTTTGTCTTCATGGTATTTTTATTTTTGAGTTATTCTGTTTTAGTGTCTTTCGCAATAAATGCCCGCACGGCAGGCACTTCATGCCATTTTACATCGCGAAAATAGAAAAAACTTGTGTGTAAAGCAATTTTTATACGTTATTTTTTGAAAAAGAGACTGAAATAGTGTGGCAGTGAAGAGAATTTACAGTAATTTCGCAGTCAAATGAAGCCACAAAACGTATCCTCCGAGCCGCGCCGCGAAACGGCTGTGCTCGTGGCGCTCATCACCAAAACTCAGAATGAGCGCAAAACCAATGAATATCTCGACGAACTCCAATTCCTTGCCGAGACTGCGGGAGCCATAACAGTGGGGCGTTTCACTCAGCGAATGGACGGCCCCAGCAGTGTGACTTATCTCGGCAAAGGAAAACTTGACGAAATCCGTGCTTTCATTGAACAGCGCGCCGATGCCGACGAACCGGTAGATATTGCGATTTTCGACGATGAGCTGTCGGCCAAACAGCTGCGCAACATTGAGAAAGAGCTCAGGGTGCGCATTCTCGACCGCACTTCGCTCATCCTCGACATCTTTGCCATGCGTGCCCAGACGGCCAGTGCAAAAACCCAGGTTGAGCTGGCTCAAAACCAATATATGCTTCCTCGCCTTCAGCGCATGTGGACCCACCTTGAGCGACAGGGCGGAGGCTCTGGAGGCGGAGGTGGAAAAGGCAGTGTAGGACTGCGCGGACCTGGTGAAACGCAGCTTGAAATGGACCGTCGCATCATTCTGAACCGCATGGCTCTGCTCAAACGTCGGCTGGCCGAGATCGACAAACAAAAAACTACGCAGCGGCAAAACCGTGGCCGTCTCATCCGTGTGGCTCTGGTGGGATATACCAATGTGGGAAAATCCACGTTGCTCAACCTGCTCTCGGGGAGCGAAGTGTTTGCCGAAAACAAACTCTTTGCAACGCTCGACACCACCGTCCGAAAAGTCATCATCCAAAACCTCCCCTTCTTGCTCAGCGACACTGTGGGTTTCATACGCAAACTGCCCACTCAACTGGTAAGCTCCTTCAAATCGACGCTCGACGAAGTGCGCGAGGCCGACCTATTGCTGCATGTGGTCGACGTGAGCCATCCCGATTTTGAGGACCAAATTGCCGTAGTAGACCGCACGCTGGCCGACCTGGGCTGTGGCGAAACGCCCCGCGTGCTGGTGATGAACAAAATGGATGCTTATACATGGGTGGAAAAAGACCCCGACGACCTAACACCCCCCACTTCCGAAAACATTTCTCTCGACGAGCTGCAACGCACGTGGCAGGCTCGGCACGGCAACGACTGCATCTTTGTTTCGGCCCGTGACCGTCTGCACATTGACCAACTGCGTGCACTCATGTATAGCCGCATACGCCAATTGCATGTGCAAAAATATCCCTATAATGATTTCCTCTTTGCCAATTACGACGAAGAGGGCAATTCCATTTAGCCGCACAAGCCTGCCCCATGAAAAAACTCACCATCGAGCAACTGGGTCGTGTCGACCTCAATACCTATCGCTCACTTTCTAAGCTCCCGCTCGTCGTTGTTCTCGACAATGTCAGGAGCTTGCACAATGTGGGGAGCGTGTTTCGCACGAGCGACGCCTTCTGCATAGAAAAAATCGTGCTCTGTGGCATCACGGCCACTCCTCCCTCGGCCGAAATTCACAAAACGGCCCTCGGAGCAGAAGACAGTGTGGCCTGGCATTATTGCGCAGATACACTCCAGGCCGCGCAGGCCCTGAAGGCAGAAGGGTATGAACTTTGGGCTGTGGAGCAGGTGGAAGGCAGTGTGGATTTAGCCCATTTCAAAGTAGAGCCTCACAAAAAATATGCCCTTATTTTGGGCAATGAAGTGAAAGGTGTGCAGCAATCAGTGGTCGATGTGTGCGATGGGGCCATCGAGATTGCTCAATATGGCACCAAGCACTCACTCAACGTTAGCGTGACAGCCGGAATTGTGCTCTATACATTGAGTTCGCAATTCTGAAACTCTACTCGTGAACTGTTAAATTTTATTTTTTCAAAATTTTTCACTTCGCTTGTGGCTACCGAGGCGCGCAGAGCGTTTTCGGCGAGCGAGAAGTCGCGAAAAGTTGACAGCGCTCATCGCGCGTGCGTATCTTTGCCGTTGCCAAGGTTCTAAAGAAAAGGCACATGCCGGACAGATTCCTGACGATGACTGAGTGTGCCCC
>CADBQP010000033.1 GCA_902796835.1 uncultured Bacteroidales bacterium | reverse complement strand
TTTTTGTATGTGCGTCAGTGTCGTGTGGCTGAGCGTTGTGTTTGGCATCTATCTACACGATGCCGCGTCCGTGGCAGTTCTTGAATTTTTTGCCGCTTCCACAGGGACATGGATCATTGCGTCCGGGCATTTTGTCTTTCACGACGGGGGCCTGTGGCTGTCGGGCGCGAGTGTCTTGTCCGGCAGCTTGTCTCTGAGCCCGTGCTCGCTCATTGTCGAGGGCATCGCCATGGCTTTCGGTATATCCGTCGCGGCTGGTGCGTTGCTCGGGAGCTGCCTCTTGCACCTGGCGCGGATCTTGTGTGGGAATTTGGCCGCGCATGAGGGTGGCCACGGTGGTGTTGTTAATTTTGTCGACCATGGTGTCGAATAGTTTTACACTCTCGAGTTTGAAGATGAGCAGAGGATCTTTTTGCTCATAGGAGGCGTTTTGCACGCTATGGCGCAGGTCGTCGAGCTCGCGCAGGTTTTCTTTCCACGCATCGTCAATATTGTGGAGCAAAATGGCTTTTTCGAAGTCTTTTACTACGCTTCGGCACCCCGTTTCGTAGGCTTGTTTGAGGTTGGTGCGGATGTTATATACCAATTTGCCGTCGCTCACGGGCACAATGATGTATTCGTATTGCTCACCCTGGTTTTCGTAAACCTGTGTGATGACGGGCATAGCTATTTCAGCAAGTCGGTCGGTGCGCCGCTTGAGGTTTTGCATGGCGGCCTGGAAGGCGCGCTCGTGGAGTGTTTCGCGCTTCACGGTTTCGAGTTCGGCTTCGGCATAGGGTATCTCCATGGCCATGATTTCGAGGAACTGCTCTTTCTGTCCTTTGTAGTCGTTGCGCTCAATGATGGCGATGACGCGGTCCCAAATCATGTTGGCGATGTCCATGCCGATGCGCTCGCCCATGAGGGCATGGCGTCTGCGCTCGTAGATGACGGTGCGTTGCTTGTTCATCACGTCGTCGTACTCGAGCAGTCGCTTGCGTATGCCGAAGTTATTCTCTTCTACCTTTTTCTGGGCGCGCTCAATGCTGTTGTTAATCATCTTGGCCTCAATCATGTCGCCCTCCTTGAATCCGAGTTTGTCCATGAACGATGCGATGCGCTCGCTGGCGAAGAGTCGCATGAGGTTGTCTTCGAGCGAAACGAAGAAGACGCTGGATCCTGGGTCGCCTTGGCGTCCGGAACGTCCGCGCAACTGGCGGTCTACGCGACGGCTTTCGTGGCGCTCAGTGCCGATGATGGCCAATCCGCCTGCTTCGCGCACTTCGGGCGAGAGCTTGATGTCGGTACCGCGGCCAGCCATGTTGGTGGCTATGGTCACTGCTCCCAGTCCGCCCGTGCTTTGTCCGGCTTCGGCCACTACGTCTGCCTCTTGCTGATGGAGTTTGGCGTTGAGTACGTTGTGGGGTATCTTGCGCATGTGTAGCATTTTGCTGAGCAGCTCGCTCACATCAACGCTGGTGGTGCCCACGAGCACGGGGCGGCCGCTGTTGCGCATTTTTTCGATTTCGGCAATAACGGCATTGTATTTTTCGCGTTTGGTGCGATATACACGGTCGTTCATGTCGTCGCGCACTACGGGGCGGTTGGTAGGAATTTCTACGACATCGAGTTTGTAGATGTTCCAGAATTCACCAGCCTCGGTGGAGGCTGTACCTGTCATTCCGGCCAGTTTGTGATACATGCGGAAGTAGTTTTGCAGCGTAATGGTGGCAAAGGTTTGCGTGGCGGCCTCCACTTTTACGTGTTCCTTGGCTTCTACGGCTTGGTGGAGTCCGTCGCTCCAGCGGCGTCCCTCCATGATGCGGCCTGTTTGTTCGTCTACGATTTTCACTTCGCCATCGAGCACCACATATTCTTCGTCTTTGTTGAACATGGTGTAGGCCTTGAGCAGTTGCAGGATGGTGTGCACGCGTTCGCTCTTGATGGCATAGTCGCTCAACAGCTCGTCTTTGCGGGCGATGCGCTCTTCCTGGCTCAGCGTGGTGTCGGCTTCGAGAGCCGACATTTCGCTTGTGATGTCGGGCAGGATGAAGAGTTGGTCGTCTTTCACTTGGTTGGCCAGCCAGGCATTGCCTTTGTCGGTGAGGTCAACGGAACGCTGCTTTTCGTCTACCACGAAAAAGAGCGGGTCGGTGGCTTCGGGCATGCGGCGGTTGTTGTTTTCCATGTAGATCTCTTCGGTCTTCAGCATGCCGGCCTTTATGCCTTGCTCGCTCAGGTATTTGATGAGGGGGCGGTTTTTGGGCAGTGCCTTATGGCTGCGGAAGAGGGAGAGGAAGCCTTCTTCGGTGAGTTTCTTGTCGCCCTTTTCCAATCCTTCGCTAATCTGTTTGCGCGCATCGGCCAAATATTGTGTGGCCAATTGGCGCTGCACAGACACGAGCCTCTCGACGAGAGGCTGATATTCCTCGAAGAGTTGGTCGTCGCCCTTGGGCACAGGGCCCGAGATAATGAGCGGTGTGCGTGCGTCGTCGATGAGCACGGAGTCGACCTCGTCGACAATGGCGTAGTTGTGTTTGCGCTGCACGAGGTCGGCCGGTGTCATGGCCATGTTGTCGCGCAGGTAGTCGAAGCCAAACTCATTGTTTGTGCCAAAGGTGATGTCGGCCTGATAGGCGCGGCGTCGGGCTTCGGAGTTGGGCTGGTGCTTGTCAATGCAGTCGACGCTCAGTCCGTGGAACATGTAGAGCGGCCCCATCCATTCAGAGTCGCGCTTGGCCAGGTAGTCGTTCACGGTAACCACGTGGACGCCGTTTCCGGTGAGGGCATTGAGGAATACGGGTAGCGTGGCTACGAGTGTTTTACCTTCGCCCGTTGCCATCTCGGCTATCTTGCCCTGTGTGAGCACCACGCCGCCAAATAGCTGTACGTCGTAGTGCACCATGTTCCAGGTGATTTCGTTGCCGCCGGCCATCCAGTGGTTTTGATAGATGGCTTTGTCGCCTTCGATGCGTACGAAATCGTGGGTGGCTGCCAACTCGCGGTCGAAATCGGTGGCCACGACTGTGATTTCTTCGTTGTCGGTGAAGCGACGGGCCGTTTCTTTTACGATGGCATAGACTTCGGGAAGCACCACTTCGAGCTCTTTTTCGTAGCGCTCAAGCACGTCTTTTTCCAGATGGTCTATTTGATTGAAAATGACTTCGCGGTCTTCGATGGGAGTATCTTCGATTTTGGCCTTCAGGGTTTCAATTTTTTCTTTGAGGTCTTTGGCCGAATCTTGCACCTGGGCCCTGATTTCCTTGGTGCGGGTGCGCAGGGCATCGTTGTCGAGTTGCTCCACGGCCGGAGAGGCGCTCTTTATCTTTTCCACCCACGGCTGAATGAGCCTCATGTCGCGAGAGGATTTGTTTCCGAACAGTTTGCTAAGAAATTTGTTGATATCCATATATGGTATTGTTTGTTTTTATTTCGTGTTGTGTGTTTGGGGTTGATATATTGCTATGGGTTTCTGATTGCAGGCGTTGGGAGCCCTGATGCGCATGGCTCCGGCCAGCGTGGGGGCTATGTAGTCGGTGCCGACGGGTGTCTCGTCGTGGTGGACGCCTACGCCAGCGCCAAAGAAGATGATGGGGAAGGGCACGTAGGATGCCCTCACGAGCCTGCGCTCGTTGGTATCTTCGTTGGTGTAGTGCCAGCCTGGGGCCACTTCGATCATGATGTCGCCGCTGTGCTGGATGTGATATCCGTTTCGGATGCGGCTTATTCCAGGTGTCCATGCTCCTTGGAGCAGGCGCTGCGAAGTGTAAACGTCTCTCACTCCGCTGAGTTGCAGCAGAAAGTCTTGTGAGCGTGCAAGCAGTTCGGAAAGGTTGAGCTGCTTGTTCTCTATGAGTTTGTGGTTCAGGTAGAGTTGTGTGCCAAAGGTGGCTTCAACGTATGTGCCTTGGCCATAGATGGCCGTGAGATACATGTTGAGAAGCGCAGCCGTACGCTTGATGTCAATGGTTCCGGTGGGAATGCGGAACTTGCTGAGTTGGCCGTCTTCTTCGTCGGTAGACCCTGTTGAGGTGAGCACGAATAGGGCATGGTCCAAGCCTATTTTTTGCGATACGCTGCCGATGAGTTTTGCTATGGCTGCATCGAGGCGAACGTAGGTGTCTTGCAACTCCATGGGGGCCTGGTTCGCTGGTTTGTGCTCGAAATTGCCGGCATAGAACGTGATGCTCAGATAGTCGGTGATGGCATCTTGTCCGATGGGTGTCTTTTCTATGCACAGGGCGGCGAGCTCTGCCACTTCCTGATTGACAAGTCCTGATGTTTTGAAAGAGGCTATGCGGTTGGGCCCCTTGAATTTATGGGCAAAAGGCTTGCGCATGCCTTGCGAGAGAAAGTAGCTGAAGTTGCCCACCAGTTCGTTGCTGGGTTGCCATGTGGTTTGCTCGCATGCCACGGCCGTACTTTCTGTGTTGCGTGCGGCTATCCAGCTGGGCAGGCTGTGTCCATAATAGCTGGAGGAGCACCATCTTCCAGTCTGGTCGTCGATCCAGGCCACGGCGTCGGCTGCATGGGCTCCGCCGAGTATGGCGGCTTCGGGCGTGGGGGCTATGGCATAGACCTTGGCTGCGCCCTCGGTGGCCACCTTGAGCTCATCGCCAATGGTGGACACCTGAACGAAGCGTGGACTGAAGGCCGACTGTGTGCCCACTCCCTTTTGCTCGGGATCGTCGATGCAGAATATGGGGCGAAGGGTGGCTCTGTTGAGCCATTTCATGCCCACTATGCCGTGGTCGCACGGCGATGTGCCGCTGGCTATGGTGGCAGCCGCCGAGGCAAGGTCGGGGTTCGCCATGGGGTGTTCGGCTTGGCTGTAAACCCTGCCCTCGTTCATGAGGCGCAGCAGTCCGTCGTGACCATAGAGCGGCATGAAGGCCTGCAGGTAGTCGGAGCGCAGTTGGTCCACCAAAATGTTAATCACCACTTTGGGCGCTTTTCCTGCCCCCGTGCCCGCATTGCCGGCTGTGGCCGAGAGGCTCGTCAGCACCGAAAGCAGCGAGAAAAGCAGTCCGTAGCCCAGTTTTTCAGACTTGGGCGTGCGTAGTGACTGATGGGAGATGTTTGAGTGGCTCACGGTTTTTTTGAGGTTTTAGTGGCGAGAGTTCTATTTAATGATGGTGGGCACAAGAGGTTCCACACGGCGCGTATGAGCAAGGGTTGTGCCATAAGTGTGAGCGCCAGCGGAATATATTGAAGGTTCAGGGCATTGACCACGAATACGACTCCGGCGATGCAGACGATTTCCATGATGCAGTAGGCTCGCAGTAGGGTGTCGAAAGGCTTGCGCTCTGCCCAAAGCAAGGGCAAGGCTATGAGGGGCAGGGGGTTGAGCCACAATATGTTCCAATTGCTGTCCACAAAAGAGTGGGTGCTGAAAAAGAACAGTATGAAGATGACGCATCCGCCCAGTCCCTGAACGAGCATGAGTGAGGCGTCGAACAGGCGGAGACGTTTGCCTCGCCACCATTCGAACAGCGTCAGTGCCAGCGTTACGATGATGGCTATCCATCCTGCAACTTCAGGTGATATGGCGCTCTTGGAGGGCTCGAAAGTTACGGCGGGTTCGTAGGTATGCGTGCCAATCACGAGCTTTTGCAGGCTGTGGTTGGCAGGCGAGCCTATTGTGGCGGCTTCAAGCTCGGCTTCGGCATAGGTGGGGAGCACCATTCTGCTTCGGTAGGTGGGCTTGTCGGCTCCCGTGCCCAGCAGGATGTCGTTGCCAAAGGTTGTCCATGGCGAACTGCCCGTGAGCTGATGAAGTAGCGAGCGGAAGGAAACGGGTAGTCGCTGCGTTTCGTGAAAGTCGATGGCTATTCCGTTTTGTGGCAGAATGTCGATGGCGCGGGTGGTGCAGTTGTCGCGATAGAAGTCGTAGGCATAAGTCCAATCTTCCAGCATGTAGTTGGCAATAAGCGCCTTGGCTATGCGGCGCGCCTCGGGTTGCGAAAGGTTGAAAACTTGCTGGCTCACGCTTCGGCCCTCGCGCAGATAGGCCCCGATGAAAAGGCTTTTTGGAGCGATGCCTATCTCGTATTCGTTTTTGCCGAGAATGAAGTGCCACACGAAATTAGGCTTGTTGAAGTTATACACGCCATAGTTGAACACCCAGGCCGGCCCGTTGTTCAGGCTCTCCACGAGCAGTGCGGTGTGGCCATAGAGGTCGTAGGCCTTTTGCCCGCTTGAGCACGTGAGGAGCGAAATCTGCAGCGAGTCGCTGTCTATTTGCGCGCTGCTGTTCCAGAAATCGTGGTGCCGGCTGTCGTTGCCCTCGGTGCTGCCTGCAGTTTGGCCGCGGAGCGGCAGCGGCAAGAGGCTTGTCGCGCAGAGCAGCAGAATGATGAGGGTTTTCAGTTGTGGCATGTGGAACTTTCGACGGTGTCGGTGGCGTTATAGTATATTAGTGCGCAAAGTTACAAAGAGTTTGCGATAAACTCCTTAAATTGCTTGGCAAAAGCACTCATGCTGGGAAAAATGAGGTTGGCGCCCTCGCCGAGCAGCGCCGATTCGGGAAGCGGTCCCGTATTGACGGCAATGGTGAAAATCTGTGCGGCTACGGCGGCTCTCACACCCAGTGGCGCGTTTTCCACGACGATGGCCTCCCATGGCTGCAGCCCCAGTTTTTTGAGCCCCATGAGGTAGGGCTCGGGGTCGGGCTTTCCGTGGCGCACGTCTTTGCTCGAGACTATGCGCTCGGGGGCGAAGTAGCCGGGATAGTTGGTCTCGAGGCGGCTTAGTAGCGAGGCTTGCCCGCTGCCTGTGACTACCATGATTTGCAGACCGGCCTGCTTCACTTGTTCGAGCACCTGAGCAGCGCCTGGCATTTTTTCGGCCTCGGGCAGCGAGTTGAAGAGGCGGCATTTCTCGGCATAGATTTTTTCGATTTCGGCCTCTGTGGCGTTGCGCCCCCAGGTGCGGTTGCTAAGCAGGTTGATGGTAGAGGCGGCAGTGCGCCCTTCGTGCATGTAGGCCTCGGTGGGTGTCATGTGCAGTCCGAACTCTGAGCACACCTTGGCCCACGAGCTGGCATGGTGGGGCATGGAGTCGAAGAGCACACCGTCCATATCGAAAAGCACGGCCTTAGGGCTGAAGGCCCCAAAGCCGTGTTTTGAAACGTATCGGTCTATTTCGTTCCTATACATTCGTTTCTCTGGTTTGTGCTAACGGTTTCTTTATTTTTCGAGCCGTGCCTTAATGGCCTTGCTCTCGGCTTCGTAGCCGGGTTTGTCGAGCAGGGCAAACATGTTTTTCTTGTAGGCCTCTACGCCAGGCTGGTTGAAGGGGTTGACGCCCAACACGCGGCCGCTGATGCCGCAGCCCGCCTCGAAGAAGTAGAGCAGCGCGCCCACATAGTAGGCATTGAGCTCGGGCAGGCTGATGCGAATGTTGGGCACTCCGCCGTCGATGTGGGCCAGGCGCGTTCCGAGTTCGGCCATTTTGTTCACCTCGTCCACACGCTTGCCTTCGAGGAAGTTGAGGCCGTCAAGGTTTTCGTCGTCGTGGGGGAAGTGGAGTTCTTGTGCCGGTTTTTCTATCGACAACACGGTTTCAAAAATGTTGCGTTCGCCTTCCTGAATCCACTGTCCCATGCTGTGAAGGTCGGTGGTAAAGTCGACGGCGGCGGGGAATATGCCCTTTTGCTCCTTACCCTCGCTCTCGCCGTAGAGCTGTTTCCACCATTCGGCAATGTAGTGGAGCTTGGGTTGGAAGTTGGCCAGAATCTCAATTTTCTTGCCGGCTGCATAGAGCGCGTTGCGCACGGCGGCATACTGTTGGGCTATGTTTTGCTCAAAGGGTTGCTCGGCAATGGTTTTCTCCATGTCCTGGGCCCCTTTTACGAGCTGGGCAATGTCGAAGCCGGCGCAGGCAATGGGCAGTAGCCCCACGGGGCTGAGCACAGAGAAGCGGCCGCCCACGTTGCCGGGGATGACGTAGCTCTTGTAGCCCTCTTTGTCGGCCGTGGTGCGTGCTGCGCCTTTGGTGGCGTCGGTGATGGCCACAATGACCTTGGCAGCCTCTTCCTTGCCGCGCTGCTGCTCGCATTGCTTCTTGAGCAGGCGGAAGGCCAGAGCCGTCTCGGTGGTGGTGCCCGACTTCGAGATGTTGATGACGCCAAATCGGCGAGTCTTCAAATACTCGGTCAGTTCATAGAGATAGTCTTCGCTAATGTTGTTGCCGGCAAAGAGAATGTTGGGGTTTTCGCCCTTGTTGGTGAGCCAGGCAAAGCTGTTGCCCAGGGCTTCGATGACGGCACGGGCGCCCAGATAGCTACCCCCGATTCCGGCCACCACAATGGTGTCGCAGAGTTGGCGCAGCGTGTGGGCCGTGGCCTGAATGTCGCTCAGAAACTCAGGGCTTATTGAGCAAGGCAGGTGGAGCCAACCCAGGTAGTCGCTTCCGGGGCAGGTGCCCATTTCGAGTTCGTGGTGGGCTATTTGAACTTTTTCTTTCAGATTCTCTACGGCGCCGGCGGGCAGAAACGCGGTAGCGCCAGTGATGTCTAAAGTGATTGTCTTCATTTTATGAATGGGGAGTGTTTGTTTTTTTTGTTTCCTTTTTTCGGACGCAAAATTACAAAAATTTCTGCTATGCGGAGCCTCTTTCTGTCATAAAGTATGGCTTGGCGAAAAATTGTGTCGGCACGGCAGAAAAAAGAGTTGAGCCAACAGTGCGAACCGTCGCGGCGATAGTTCAGACTGTTGGCTCAACTCTTCGGTGTAGCGGCCTTGTGGGGCCTATAGCCCTGCAAGGCTGTTCAGAATCTTCACGGCCTCGGCTGCCGAGCCTACGTGGTCTATGCTCATGCGCCGCTTGCCCGCTTGCTCGTCGAGCTTGCAGCGTCGCAGGTTTTGCATGGCATAGTCTATTATGCGCCCGAAGGCCGGACTGTGATAGAAGGGGCTTTGCACGTTCGACACGAAATAGAGCGTGAGCCTCCCCTTTTTCAGCAGCAGTCGCTCCACGCCAAGCCGGCGACCCTCTCGGCGCAGGCGGGCCACGTTGATCAGCTCAGTTCCCTCGTGGGGCATGTGGCCGAAACGGTCAGTCATGCGCCGCGAAAAGCTTTCGAGGTCGGCCTCCTTGTGGAGCGTGCCCAGTTCGCGGTAGAGCAACATGCGTTCGCCCGACCCTGGTACATAGGTCTCGGGAAAGTAGGCGTGAATGTCGCTCTCAATGGTGCATTCGTCCACGAAAAATTCGCCCGAAAGCTGCTTCTGCCCGCTTTGCGCGTCGGCATAGAGCGTGGCAAATTCGTCGTTTTTTAGCTCAGCCATGGCCTGAGAGAGAATCTTTTGGTAGGTTTCATATCCCAGGTCGGCAATAAAACCGCTCTGCTCGGCTCCAAGCAGGTTTCCAGCGCCTCGGATTTCGAGGTCTTGCATGGCAATGCTGATGCCGCTTCCCAGGTCGCTGAAAGTTTCTATGGCTTGCAGGCGGCGGCGCGCATCGTCCTTGAGAAGCGACATGGGGGGCGCCAGCAAGTAGCAAAAGGCCTTGCGGTTGCTGCGCCCTACGCGGCCGCGCATCTGGTGCAGGTCGCTCAGCCCAAAGGTGTGGGCTGCATCCACGATGATGGTGTTGGCATTGGGAATGTCGATACCGTTTTCGAGTATGGTGGTCGAGAGAAGCACGTCGTAGTCGTGGTTGATGAAGTCTATGACCACCTGCTCAAGCTTGTCGGCAGGCATCTGGCCATGGCCAATGGCCACACGTGCGTCGGGTACATGCTTTTCTATGAGCTGTTTCAGGTTGGGCAGGGCCGAGATGCGGTTTGTCACGAAGAAGGTCTGTCCGTTGCGGCTCATTTCGAAATTGATGGCGTCGGCTATCACTTCGTGGCCGAACTCATGCACCTCGGTGTGTATGGGGTAGCGATTGGGCGGGGGAGTTTGAATGACACTGAAGTCGCGCGCCCCCATAAGCGAAAACTGCAGGGTGCGCGGAATGGGAGTGGCCGACATGGTGAGCGTGTCGACGTTTACCTTGAGCTGTCGGAGCTTTTCCTTCACCGACACACCGAATTTTTGCTCCTCGTCGACGATGAGCAAACCGAGGTCTTTGAATTTCACCGACTTGCCAATGAGGCGGTGTGTGCCGATTACAATGTCAATCTTGCCCTCGGCAAGGTCGGCAAGCAGCTCGCGCGTTTGCTTTGGAGTGCGGGCGCGCGAAAGATAGTCCACCCTGACGGGAAAATCGCGCAGTCGGTTGCTGAAGGTGTGGTAGTGTTGCAGCGCCAAGACCGTGGTGGGCACGAGCACGGCCACCTGCTTGCCGTCGGCTGCCGCCTTGAAGGCTGCGCGCACGGCCACTTCGGTTTTTCCGAAGCCCACGTCGCCGCACACCAGCCTGTCCATGGGCCGCTGGCTCTCCATGTCGGCCTTTACCTCCTGGGTGGCACGAAGCTGGTCGGGGGTGTCTTCATACGTAAAGCTCGCTTCGAGCTCCTGTTGCATGAAGCTGTCGGCGCTAAAGGCAAATCCGCGCTCCTTGTGGCGCTGGCTGTAGAGCTGAATCAAGTCGCGCGCAATGTCCTTAATCTTCTTTTTTGTGCGCTCCTTCATTTTTTCCCAGGCTCCGGTGCCCAGGTGGCTCAGGCGAGGCTCCTCGCCATCCTGACCCTTGTATTTGCTCACTTTGTGAAGGGCATGGATGGAAACATAGACCACGTCGTCGTTCTGGTAAACGATTTTAATAACCTCCTGCATGCTGCCATCGGCCCCAGGCATGCGGACGAGTCCCATGAAACGGCCTATGCCGTGGTCGACATGTACCACAAAATCTCCAATGTGGAATTCGCGCAAGTCCTTGAGCGTGAGTGCCATCTTGCTGCTGCGCGTGCTTTCGGCCTGAAGTGTGTACTTATGGTAGCGGTCGAAGATTTGATGGTCGGTGAACAAGCACAGGCGCCGCTCCTCATTGACAAAGCCGCCGTGCAGGGTTTGTCTGACGGCAGTGAAGACTATGGGCGTGTCGGCCTGGCTCATTTCGTCGAAAATGCTGCGCAGGCGCTCGTGTTGCTTCTCGCTGTCGGCCAATATATATATGGTGTAGCCGCTTTCAATGTAGCGTCTGAAAGAGGAGGCTACAAGGTCGAAGTCTTTGTGGTAGACGGGTTGCGGCTGACTGTGGAAACGCACCACGGCGTCGGGTGTATCGAAAGTGCGGGTGCCGATTTCGAGACGCTGAAGTCGGAGCAAATCGCTCACAACAAGCTCCGCATCGGCAAAGACGGCATCTTTGTCAAGACTCCGTGCTGCCTCGCCGTCGAAATCGCCGTTTGCCTCGCCCTCGGCTTGCCGGGCGGCAATGGCCTGTGCCGAGAAGCCTTCGGCAAAAACGCGCTGCAGTGTTTCGCTGGCTGTCTTGAGGTCGTTCACCACCATGCAGGTGGATTTTGGAAGCAAGCTGGTGAAGGTCACTCCCTGCGATGGCTCGGCAGCCATGGCCGATACGATGCCAACTTCCCTGCGGCGCTCTTTCGATAGTTGAGTGTCGATTTCGAAGGTGCGTATGCTCTCTACCTCGTCGCCAAAGAAATCGATGCGGAAAGGCAGGTCGGAGGCATAGGAGTAGACATCGAGAATGCTTCCGCGCACGGCGTATTCGCCAGGCTCATAAACGTAGTCGGTCGCGCGAAATCCTTGGGTTCTGAGTGCTTCGGAAAGTTCGGTAAGGTCGTAGGCATTGCCTTCGACGAGGTGAATGGTGTGTTCATCGAGTGCCTCCTTGGCCACCACGCGCTCGCTCAGTGCCGCCGCAAAGGTTACCAGATGAAGGCATGCGGCGCTGGAATCATCTGGGTTGAGTGCATTGACGGCTTCGAGCGCTTCGGTGCGCATAATCTCGTTGGCGGCGTCGCGCTGCGCATATTTTGCTGCCCTGCGGTAGGCTGAAGGTAGAAACAAGGTACGCTCGTTTCGAAGAAGGGTTTTGAGGTCGTTGTAGAAGTAGCCTGCACTCTCCTCATCGTCCATGACGTAGAGCATGAGTTGCCTGCCGATGCCTGCGGCGTCGAGGGCGGCCATGGCGACTGCGGCGGCCGAGGCGCAGAGACCTTCGCAGTGAATGGCATTGACTTTTTTGCTGTCGATGAGCTTGCGGAGTGCTGAGATTTCTCCGCTCTTGGCAAAAAGTTTCACCAGTTCCTGGAGCTCAATGGAGCTATGGGCTTTTTTGATGTGCGGTGTGGTTCCCTTCTGGGTGCTTGGCATGTGTGGAAAGTGGTTTTGTGTGAGTGTGGCAGCGCTTTGAGGATTTTGGGGACGTGATTTGCGAAAAAAGAACGTGCCGACAGTGTTGCCGACACGTTCTGATGGTTATCAATGAGAGGCCGTTGTTAGGTTAGAACTTGTAGCGGCGGTCAATGACTTTTGCTTTCAGGGCAAGGGCTCCCAGCAAATTCTCTTGTGCCTGGCCAAAGTAGTTTTGGCTATACACGAAGTTGAAGTTGTTGTTGGCAATGCGCTGCATCTCGGCCTTGACGTCGAGTTTGGCATTGCTCTTTTGCTTGGCTGTGACCTGTGCCATGTAAACTGCGGCGCATCCTTTTACCACGCCCGTAAACTTTCCGGCAGCGGTTCTGGAAAGGGCGGCTGCGAGTTTGGGCTCGGGAGCTCCGATTCCCGTCACTTGGGGATAGTCGAAGAAGTTCACGTTTTTAAGCGTGTCGCTGATGGCGTCTTTCTGCTGCTTGGCCTCTGCAATGTTTTTCACGTTCTTCAGGCGCTCGGCGAGCACTTCGCCTTTCTTGGCTTGTTTGACGAGCACTGTGAGATATTGCTTTACTGACTCGTTGTCCCAGGGCATATATCCCTTCTTGTTGATGGCCGAAACAGCGGCTACTACGAGGTGGTCGTTGTTGCGGCCCACTTCATAGATGCGCGAGATGTCGCCTTGCTTGGCATCGTCGAATATCCAGCGAACGATGTCTTTTGTGCCGCCGATGCGCTGGCTCAGGCTGGCGTCGTCGCTGCTAAAGTTGCCGAGGGGCTGGAGCACGTATCCGTTTTTGCCGGCATTCTTTTCGAGGTCGGCAAGGGTGCGGTTTTCGGACATGAATTTGTTAAGCTTCGAAAGCTCGGCATTGTAGGTTTGTTTCGAGAAGTCGACGTTGCGGCGCACTACGGCTACGTTGTATTTTGTTTCCATGTGCTTGCGGTCGAGCACTTCTACGACGATGGAGCCCTGGCTGACTTCGATGATTTGTGTTTGGCCGGGAGCGATGCCACGCAGTGAGTTAATCATCGTGGCGTTGTCGGTGCTGAGGCCGGGGCCTTCGAATTGTGCCGATACAATCCAGGTGCTGTCGCTCGATTGGTTGTATTTCTTGGCCAGGTCGGCAAACTTGGCACCTCCCTTGAGGGCTGTGAGAATGCTGTCGGCCAACTTGCGGCTGTCTTCGGGCGTGGCGGCGGGAGCATAGAGCTGACGGGCTAGTATGCTGTCGGGAGCCTGTACTTTCGAAATGAGTTTGAAGGTGGTGAGCGAGTTGTCGCTGGCACTATAGTAGGGGGCGCGTACGCTGCCCACGGCTACGCTGTCGAGGGCTGCCGCTACGTCGGGCATCGACTCGAAGGCGCTCTTGCTCATGCCGATGTTGGAATAGGCAAAATTCGACTTGCTGCTGCCCACTACGGCTGCCATGTTGTCGGAACTCTTGAGCTGCTCATAGAATCCGGCCATTTCCTGGTCGAGGGCTGCACGGTCGGCCGTGCTGGCTACGACGGGTATGTCGATGAGCTTGATGTCGCGCGTTTCTTGTTCAAGGCGGAAACGCTCCTTGTTGGCTTCGTAGGCTGCCTTGAGGTCGGCGTCGGTAATTTGGGCATCTTTGTCGCTCACGGCTGTGAACGGAATGGCCACAACTTCGGCCTCGGCGCGCTCTTCCTGGCGTTCGAATTCAAACTTGGCGGTTACGGGATTTGAGATGAAACTTTGCTGCAGGAAGATGTAGAACTTTTGTTCCAGGAGCTCGTCACGCAGTTCTTTTTCGGTGTATTGCCAGATGTTGTAGATGCGCTGCAGGTATTCCACCTGGTCGGTGGCTCCTTGCTGACGGGCCTGTGCTATGAGCTGATCTTTGCGCTTGAGGAAGTCTTGCAGGGCTGCAATGTCGATGCCGCCTTGCTGGCTGCCAAAGAAAGGTTGAATCATGCTCAGGGAATTGCCGCGATTGTTGCGAAGTGCTTCTTGCTCTTCGGCGTCGGTGACAAAGAGTCCCAGTTTGTCGGCCTCGTGCTTGATGAGTTGCTTTCTGACAAAGCTCTGCCACACCATGGCACGGATTTGTTCGTTTTCTTGATCGGTGAGGTTGTCTCCCTGGCCTTGAAGTTGCTTCTGAATTTTTGCTACTTCGCTGGCGTCTTCCACCATTTGCTGGAAGTCTTGCACGGAAAGCGATTTGCCATATACTTCTCCCACTTGTTGCTTGCCTACGTTTACCGTGGTTTCAATCGACTTGAACAAGTCGCCAGCGATAAATGCGAACAGGCCTAAACCAATGATGAGCAGGAGCAAAGCGCCGTGCTTTCTGATTTTTTGTAATGCTGCCATTATTTTTTTATTTTTGTTTTGTTTTATTCTGTCTCCACGCTTTAGCGCGTTTTGTCGCGCAAAGTTACACCAAGTTGTACGATGGGCAAAATGAAAAATCGTTTTTTTTCTTTCTTCGTGCTTTGTGGCGAGTTTTAAGGTGTTGTTTTTGAGCTCTGTATGGGTTTGTATTTTTGCAATGTCGCATCTGGTTTTATTCTCACCGTGGTGAAAAAGTTTTCCCACCCTGGTGAAAAAGTTTTCCCACCCTGATGAAAAAGTTTTCCCACCCTGATGAAAAAGTTTTCCCACCGTGGTGAGAAAGTTTTCCCACCGTGGTGAAATTTCTCTTAGGTGGGTTGCCGCAAAAAATAATCGCCATATGTGAGCGGCGATTAGGACTATGGAGTTTGGGGAACTGGCAGGGCGTTTTTTTTTATGTGGTAGTCTTCTTCAGTCTGACGAGTTCGATTTTGCGTGGTGTGGTCTTGAGAATTTTGAAGGAGTATTCGCTGTTGATGCGTACTACTTCGCCTGCGTGGGGCATGCGTTGAAAATGTGCCAGGATGAGGCCTGCCAGGGTGATGTAGTCTTCTGATTCGGGCAGGTGGAGGTTGAATTGTTCGTTCACCTGGTCAACTTCGATGCGTGCGGAGAGTACGTATTCGTCGTCGGCGGTGCGGCGGGCGGTGTAGGTGTTGAAATCGTGTTCGTCTTGTATGTCGCCAAGTATTTCTTCGATGATGTCTTCTATTGACACGATGCCTGTGGTGCCTCCAAACTCGTCGACAACTACGGCGAGCGAGCGTTTTTCTTGCATGAGGAGGCGAAGCAGACGTGAGGCCGGCATTTGTTCGGGCACACAGGGCATGGTGGAGATGGCCGATGTCCAGTGATGTTGGCGCTCAAACATGGTGGCGGAGTGTACGTATCCTAAAATGTGGTCAAGGTCGTCGTCGCAGACTATGACTTTCGATTTTCCGCTTTCGATGAATGTGCGCAGCAGGTTTTCTTCGCTTTCGGTTCGGTCTACGTATACGATTTCTGTGCGTGGGAGGGCGCATTCTTTGACGAGCACATCGCTTAACTCAAGGGCGTTGTGGAGCATTTTTACTTCTTCGTCCACGTTTTCAGTGGTTCCCAGTTCGAGTTCCATTCTCAGGAGTCGTTCCAGGTCGTGTCCCTCTTTGTCGTTTTGGGTGGGCGATCCGTCGGGGATGTTGAAGAAGCGAAGTACGGCGCCTGCAAGCAGGGAGAGTGCATAGACGGGCAGGGATGCCACGGCGAAGAGGGCCGCTGTGGGCCAAGCCATTATTTTGAGTGGGGTGTTTGTGTCTCGTTTTCCAAACAGCTCGTAGGGAATGATGCCAAGCACTATGATGGAGGCTGTCAGGGCGAGGACTGCGGCGATGGGCCATTGCCAACACTCATGGAGGTGGGTTTCTAGCATTTGTTGCCCCATAATGATGGTGGCTACGTAGCTGGCAATGAGCACAGTGCGCACGGAGATGCTAAAGAGGCTGAAGTGGCTTCTGATGAAGGAGATGGGTTGCAGCGCGAATTGGCCGTTCTCCTCGCCGTCCCATAAAAGAATTCTTTCGGGCGCAGAGAAGGCGGCTTTGCTGCAAGCCGCAAAAAAGGCGATGAAGATGAGCAAAAGAAGCATCGGAAAGGTGTTTTGTGGCGGGCTACTTGGCGGTTTCTTCCTCTTCTTGTGGCATGGGGAGGAAGCCGCTGCTTTGATTAACCTTGTAGTGGAGCAGTTGCTCGTCGGATTCAAAGGAGTTGCCTTGCAATTCTTCGCGTTTTGAGGGGTCTTTGATGTGCATGTGGCGGTGCGAATAGAGTTTGTGCTCACTCATGTTCCAAAATAGTTCCTCAGTGCGAAAGGTTGTCGAGGTTTCCATGTTCTTGATGAATACGTTGCCTCGCAGTTCCCAGAGGTTTTGGCGATAGCAGTAGGCGGTGTCGGCCTTGATGTAGAGATTGACGCGATATCGGTTGTCAAAGCGTTCGAGAATGATGCCTTTCAGAAATTCTTGGCGGTCGGGGGTTGTTTTGTCAAACACTTTCCATTCTTCGGCTACTATTTTATAGCGCACAATGCCTGAGTCGGAAATCATTTTTGACACGCCGTGGGTGACCATGACGGGTAGCGAGTCGCGATTGGGGATGGCTGCGCCGAGCGGTGGTGCATCCGAGGAACATGATGTGGAAAGCAACATGATGCCGCTGAACAGTGTGGCAATGGCCGAGAGCAGTGGTTTGAAAATCTTCACGAGGAGAAAAAGATAAGTCTGTGAAAAGGTGTGTGGATTATTTTACCTTGAGTTTCCAGAACCATCGTTCGTCGAAAGTGAGTCCTACGGTGAGCCGCAGATAGTTTTCGGTAATCATACCGCTGTGGCGGGGAGCTACACGTTCATACTGTGCCGAAATGTTGAGCATGGTAAACCGATTTCCGTTATTGCGCCATTTGTTTACGATGGGCAGGCCGACTCCTGCGCTCACCAGGAAGCTGTTGGGACCGTCCTTGCCGTCGACTTTGATGTAGGACGAGGTGTACGAAATGCCTGCTCTGTAGCGTATGAGCTGGTGCCATTTCGTGGCGCGGCTGGGGTTGGGGATGTATTCCACGCCGCCGGCTATTTTGTGAAGGTTGTTGAAGGAGTTGGCTTCGGCTGAAAAGACGTCGTTGTCTTTCAGCCCGGGAAATTTCAGCCTTTCCCAAAGTTGCAGGGTGTAGTCTAAGCCTACGCGAAGGTTTTCGTTGTGTTTCCAGGCGAGGCCGGCTCCAAAAGTGTGGGGCAAACTGAAGGCTTTGCTCACGAGTTGAGTGTCGGCGCTGGCCACATTGCTCGATGAAATGCGCTGATTGTAGTATTTTGCGCTGTTGGGAATGTCGTGGCCGAGCGAATAGGTCAATCCTAATGTGAGTTTGTCTTTAGCGGTGATGGCCTGGGTGTATTGCACTCCGAAGTCGAGTTTATAGGTGCTGATATCGGCTTCGTATACACGTTTGTGTGAGTCGATGCCTGCATCGCTGAACGATGCCGTGACGCTGTGGCTGAGTGAGCCCCAGAAATAGGCAATGTTGGCTCCTACGGCCAATTGGCTGATGGGTCTCCATCCGATTCCGGCGTAGATGGAGTGTGTGCCGCCGTTGCCTGTGTAGCTTTGGGTTTGCGTTACGTTCGATGTACCGGCGTTCAGGGGCGCTGTGCTCGACATTTCGTATCCCACTGTGCTGAAGGGCATAAAACCCAGAGAGAGACCTAAGTTTTTGTGAAGGCTGAACCCTGCTGCAAGATAGTCGATCGAAGTGTTTCTGGCGTTCATGCTTCGTCCTCCCTGCTTTAGGTTGGCATTTTGCAGGGTGAGTCCCATGTCGAGAATCATCGAAAGTGAGTCTAAGTCGGCATATGAGGCAGGGTTCTTGTAGTTTATCTGCTGCCCGTCGCTCATGCCGTAGGCAACTCCTGCCATTCCTTTGTTGAATCCCTGTCCGCCGTCACTGAGGAGTCCGAAACCATAGCGCGAATAGGGCGAGTTGCTGCCGTTGGTCTGGGCTGTTGCATTCTGATGAGCAATGAGCATCAGGACGATGAGGAAGAATATATTCAGTGTTCTATTCATATTTGAAGGGTGAGGTTTCTTTGATTGTAGATGAGTATTTCGTTGAGGCCATGCTCTACAAGATGCTCGCAAATTTCTATTTGAGCCTTGCTTTCCATGCCGGCCACGTCGATAGTGCTGGCTCGTCCGCCTGTGAGTACCACTCTCAGTGTTTCGTAGTGCTTGGCTATTTCGGCAATGTAGCCTTCGATTTCGTGCTGAATGCCTCTCACTACTCCCGAGCGTATGGCTGTTTCGGTGTCGTAGCCAAGTGGCGGCCTCACCCCCACAGAGTCGACGAGCGGCAATCGGGCAGTGTGCTCATGGAGCGCCTTAAATCGCATTCCAAAGCCGAGCGAAATGTTCCCGCCCACATATTGGCCTTTGCTGTTGAGCATGTCGAAGGTGATACAGGTGCCGAGATCGACAATCAGTACGTTTTGTTCGGGATAGAGGGCCTGTGCCCCTGCCACGGCGGCAATTCTGTCGCTGCCCAAGGTGGCAGGCGTTTTGTATAGGTTGCAGAAAGGTATTGGCGTAGTGCCGCTGAGCCTCATGATGTCTGTTCCCAAACTGTCGAGCAAGTTGGTTAACGCTTCTCCTTCTTCCGAAACGGCCGACACGATGCATCCGTCGATGTGGTAATGCGAAACTAAGGCTGCAAGTTGAGAAAGCTCTTTCTTTGGGAAAAAGAGCGAGGAAACCAATCTGCGTTGCTCAAAGAGGGCAGCCTTGGTCATGGTGTTGCCTATGTCGATAACGAGGTTCATTTGCGGAGAGTGAGAACTTAGGACGCCAAAAGGCTTCGCAAAATTACACCTTAATGCGAAATGCACAAAAATTATTAATTATTTTTAATCGTTTAAGCGATTTTCGCACTACCTTTGTGGCATGGTGCCGGTTGGTGCTTTCCGTAGTCCGGCCGGCAGATTTTCGAAATAGAAACTTTTTCTCTAAAAGTCAGATGAAAACATCTCATATTTTTCAGCTTTTTCTTTCCAATGGGTTTCACCTCTTGGGCAATTCTTATGGCGGTGTGGAGGACGTCGTGGTGACGCGTACTCAGTTGCTTCAAAAGGAGGATTTCATGGAAGTAGTTGTTCTCACGCAGGCTTTCCCTGGCGTGTTTGTGCTGAATTTTAGTGCGTATCTGGGCTGGCGCTTGGCCGGTCTGCGAGGAAGCCTGGCTGCTTTGGCCGGTACGATGCTGCCAGCCTTCGTGGCAGTGTTGCTGCTTGCCATAATTGTTCATAGTTGGGATTCGGTCGACTGGGTGAGTCGCTTCCTCCGAGGCCTTCGTCCTGCCGTTGTGGCGCTCCTTGTATATCCTTGCTATAAGCTGGGGCGTGATTCTGGCCTCAAGCTCAGTAATGTGGCGCTTCCTGTCGGGGCGGCTTTGGCCATTTGGATGTTCCATGTGTCGCCAGCCTACATCGTGTTGGCTGTGGCTATTTTGGGATATGTTTACGGGCGTTTTGTGCGTCCTTTTGAATAATTAAAACTGCAGAAAGATGCCTCTCATATATTTTTTCCTGTTTTTCAGTTTTTTCCAGGTGGGACTCTTCGGCTATGGCGGCAGTGAAGGTTTGCTTTCGTTGTTGCAACACGAGATAGTTGTGGAACATGGTTGGCTCACCTCGGCCGAGTTTGCCAACATGCTGGCCGTTTGTCGTATTCTTCCGGGCGAATATGGCGTGCAGTTTGCTACCTTTGTGGGCTATACAGCCTTGTCGGAGTTTGGTTTCTTTGCTGCCTTGAGCGGCAGTTTGGCAGCCGTTGTCGGGCTGTCATTGCCTTCGTTGCTGCTCACGCTTGTTTCCGAGCAGCATTTTGTGAAATTTGTATCAGTAGATGTGCGCCAAAACATGATGTCTGTTCTTCGCCCTTTGGCTCCAGGGTTGGTGGCAGCATCTATTTTGATGCTTATCAATGAGGAAAACTTTTCGTCGCCTACCAGCGAGCCTTGGCAGTTTGGCGTGAGCATATTCCTGTTTTTAGCTACTCTCGTTGGCACACGGCTCTTTCGCTTTAATGCCTTTTTTATGCTCATGCTTTGTGGAGTGGCCGGTGCTTTGCTCTATTGAGTGTTGTTTGCTATCAGCTATAGGCTTCCTCGAGAGTCTGGGCTTATCAAATGTTGTTTAGTGCCTGCTTGAGGTCTTCAATGATGTCGTCGGCATCTTCGATTCCCACAGAGAGGCGTATGAGGTCGGGAGCAATGCCGGCCTGTTGCAGTTGTTCGTCTGAGAGCTGGCGGTGTGTGTGGCTGGCTGGATGCAACACACAAGTGCGTGCATCGGCCACATGAGTTACGATCCCAATCATTTTCAGTGAGTCCATAAACTTGATGGCTGTCTGTCGGTCTCCTTTCAGTCCGAAAGCCATGACTCCGCACGTTCCGCCAGGCATGTATTTTTGTGCCAACTCGTATTGTGGATTTTCGGGCAGTTGGCTATAGTTGACCCATGCTACGCGTTTGTCGGCTTGAAGGAACTCTGCCACCTTCTGTGCATTTTCGCAATGGCGTGGCATTCGCAGATGAAGTGTCTCAAGGCCCAGGTTCAGCAAGAAGGCATTTTGTGGAGACGACTGGCTGCCAAGGTCGCGCATGAGTTGAGCCACGAGTTTGGTGATGAAAGCCAGTTTGCCAAAGTTCTTGGTATAGGTCAGTCCGTGGTAGGACTCGTCGGGGGTGCAAAGTCCGGGGTATTTCTCGCTTTGGCTTTCCCAGTCGAATTTTCCGCTGTCCACCACGCAGCCGCCCACTTGCGTGGCATGTCCGTCCATGTATTTTGTGGTGGAGTGGGTCACGATGTCGGCCCCCCATTCAAAGGGGCGGCAGTTGATGGGAGTGGGAAATGTGTTGTCCACGATGAGGGGCACGCCGTGGTTGTGGGCTATTCGAGCAAACTTTTCGATGTCGAGCACCTTGCAGCCGGGGTTAGAAACGCTTTCGCCGAAAAGGAGTTTGGTGCGTTGCGTGAATGCCTTTGCTATTTCTTCTTCGGTGGCTTCTTGGTTCACAAAGGTGCAGTCGATGCCCAGTTTTTTGAGTGTCACGGCAAAGAGGTTGTAGGTTCCTCCATATATTTCGGCGGCTGCAACGATGTGGTCGCCGGCTTGGCAGATGTTGAAAACTGCATAGAAATTGGCAGCTTGCCCGCTTGAGGTAAGCACGGCGCCTATGCCTCCTTCGAGACAGGCTATTTTGCGGGCTACGGCGTCGCATGTGGGATTCTGCAGTCGGGTGTAGAAGTAACCAGACTTCTTCAGGTCGAAGAGGTCTGCCATTTCTTCCGTGTTGTCATACTTGAATGTGGTGCTTTGTACGATGGGAAGCACACGTGGTTCGCCATTAGAGGGCTGCCAGCCTTCCTGGACACAAATGGTTGAGAGTTTCATTTATGGGTTATTAAGCTTAGAGTGTATATTAGGCTTTTTCTGAATGTGGTCATAGGGTTATGTCGACAGTGCGAAGGTGTGGCTCTATTTCTTTGCGGTCTTCCAGCGAAAGGGCTTCGAGCGAAAGGCTGAAGCGCAGGGTGGGGCTGTCTGTTTCGGCCCATTCAGCCCTGATATGTGTGGGTCGCAGCGTGGTGAGCCATGTACGGAGTGTTTTCTCGTCGGGGGCCGATAGGAATTGCTCGGTCTTTGGTTGCCGATTCCATTCGATGGGCTGCCAGGCCGTGGTGTAAAATTTCACCTGGCTCCGTATTGCTGGCGTGTTGAGGGTGTGGATGAGGCAAATCAGGGTGGAATCCTGCGTGTTGCTTAACGTGTTGCGAACGAGTCGCATGCTCAGTGTGCTTACTTCGGTGAGCCTAATTTCGATGTACTCATCGGTTTTTTGCTGCATGAGCGATTTTCCACCCATGTTATTTTCGGCTTTAGCCTCTAAACCATACTGATGAAGGTCGAGCATGTCCATGCGTGCCCGTGAGCTTAACAGCGGCATTACCTCGGTAGGTGCGGCTATAAAAAGGCTGTCTATTGTGGTCTGTGCCGGCAATGAAAGCAAAGTTGTGAGAAGCCATGTGAGTAAAAGGAGTCTTTTCATGTGAGTGGCTTTGGGCTGATTGTCGCTCTGGTTTAGAATTCGCTGGTGAAGTGAAACCTGATGTGCTTGAAGTCTTGCTGTGCCATCTGCAGCACGTATCCGCTGTCGGCCAGGAATACGTCGCGTCCCTCGCGGTCTTTGGCCATGTATTGATACTTGCGTTTTTTGAAGTTTTCGAGTTCGGCATTGTCGTCGCTCTCAATCCAGCATGCCTTATAAAGGTGGATGGGCTCCCAGCGGCACTTGGCTCCATATTCGTGCTCAAGGCGATATTGTATGACTTCGAACTGGAGTTGGCCTACGGTGCCTATGATTTTGCGGCCGTTGAATTGGTTGACGAAGAGCTGTGCCACGCCCTCGTCCATGAGCTGTTCAATGCCTTTGGCCAGCTGTTTGGTCTTCATGGGGTCGGCATTTTCGATGTACTTGAACATTTCGGGCGAGAACGAGGGCAGACCTCTGAAGTGTATTTGCTCGCCTTCTGTCAGTGTGTCGCCAATTTTGAAGATGCCATTGTCGGGCAATCCCACAATGTCGCCGGGCCAGGCTTCGTCGATGGTGCTCTTGCGCTGTGCCATGAACTGTGTGGGCGACGAGAAGCGCACCGTTTTTCCCTGGCGCACGTGCAGGTAGGGGGCATTGCGCACAAATTTGCCACTGCATACCTTGCAGAAGGCTATGCATGAGCGGTGGTTAGGATCGATGTTGGCAGTGATTTTGAATATAAAGCCACTGAATTTAGGCTCCTCGGGCTGCACGTCGCGCTCCTCGGCCTTGGTGGGGCGTGGATAGGGAGCTATCTTGACGAAGCAGTCGAGAAGTTCTTTCACTCCGAAATTGTTGAGCGCACTCCCAAAGAACACGGGAGCCACCTCGGCGTTCAGATAGGTTTCAACATTGAATTCGGGATAAACGCCCTCTATGAGTTCCAGGTCTTCGCGCAGTTTGGCGGCATCGTCCTGCCCCACGTTGGCTTCAAGTTCGTCGCTGGCAATGTCGACGGCTATCTTTTCAGTTACCTTTTGCTTGTCGGGCACGAAGAGGTCGAGTTGCTGCTCATAGATGTTATACACTCCTTTGAAACGGGCACCTTGGTTGATGGGCCACGACAGGGGACGCACTTTGATCTGGAGTTCTTCCTCGAGCTCGTCGAGCAGGTCGAAAGGGTCGCGCCCTTCGCGGTCCATTTTGTTTACGAATACGATAACAGGTGTTTTGCGCATGCGGCATACTGTCATGAGTTTCCGCGTTTGAGCCTCCACGCCTTTGGCTCCGTCAACCACAATAATGGCGCTGTCTACGGCAGTGAGTGTGCGGAACGTGTCTTCGGCAAAGTCTTGGTGGCCGGGGGTGTCGAGTATGTTCACCTTGTAGCCCTCGTAGTCGAACTCCATGACCGAGGTGGTCACTGAAATGCCACGTTGCTTTTCAATGTCCATCCAGTCGCTGGTGGCTGTTTTGCGTATTTTGTTGCTTTTCACGGCACCTGCCACCTGAATTTGGCCGCCAAAGAGCAGCAATTTCTCGGTGAGAGTGGTTTTTCCTGCGTCGGGATGGGAAATGATGGCAAATGTGCGTCGGCGTTCTATTTCGGGATTCATGTTTTTGAGAGGAGCGATTTTCTTGTCTTTTCTTAATATATTCTATTATGTCTCTGCGGGCCTTCGTTTAAAATTCGATGGGCTCTTTGCTGTCGCGGTTGAAGTAGTCCGACAGTTGGCCGGTGAGTGTGCCGATATCTTTAATGGCGGCGGCCGTTTCGGGGCTTATGTCTTTTTTTTGCAGTCGGAGCATCATCACGCCATAAAGCGCGTTGAAACATGTCTCAAGCTCGCTGGGCTGCTTGTCGGGGTCGGGGCTTTTGCTTCGCAGTTCCACGATGTAGGGCAGCACTTTGTAGTACATTTGCCGGTAATATGGAAATTTTTCCGAGCCCAGCAGGTTTTGGTGCAGCTCTTCGAGTGCGGAGAGTGTGTTCTTGCAAATTTGCAGGTGTCCCTGTTGTGTCAGTCCTTCTTCGCGCATCATTTGGCAAATGTCGGCATACCATTGCTCGGTGGCCTTGCGTGTGGTTTCGTCGAGTTCGAAGCGGGCTACGTATTCCGTGGCTATGCGGTCGGCATCAAGGCCGTAGGCACGCACGAGGTCTTCTACCTGCCACATGTATAGCAGGTATTCGGCCCTGTTGGTCTCGCGGAGTTTTTGGGCTATAATCACAGTGCGAAGTGAAGTTTAAAGATGGTCATGAGGGCATAGACTATCGAAATGAACATCACGATGCCGCCAATGCCTTGGTTCATGCGCAACACGCCGCGCAGCGAGAATCGCTCGCGCATTTTGTCGATGACATAGGTCAGGCCGAGCCACCACAACATGGCGCCGGCCACAATGGAGAGATAGCCCACGCATTGCTCAAAAAAGTGCTCGGGCACTACAAACGTGAGCAGTGCAAAGAGCGCAGTGAAAAGAAAGATGATGAGCGGATTTGAGAAGGTGAGCAGAAAAGAAGTGAAGAAGTTGTGGAGCAGGGTGCCTTTCCCTTTGTTCTGCGAGGGGCGGAAACCCTTGCGCGGGTCGCTGCGAAACATGTATATGCCAAAAATAAAGAGCATGGCGCTGCCCACGAGCTTGAGGATGAAAAGGTTACGCTCGTTGTTTACGAAATCCATCATGAACGACATGCCAAGACCTGTGATGAGTGCATAGATGATGTCGCTCAGCGCAGCTCCGGCACCAGTGGCGATGCCATAGGGGCGGCCCTTCTGCATGGTGCGTTTAATGCACAATATGCCCACGGGCCCCATGGGAGCGGAGGCCAGCATGCCTATGAGTATTCCCTTGATGAACAGCTCAAGGGAACTCACGTTGAAAACGGACCAAAAGCCCGTTGCTTGCAGTATGTTATCGTACATTTGTTTGCTTAATCATGCCATTTGGCGGAGCAAAATTACTGCAAAAAGCGCGAAGGGCAAAGAAAAAAGAGATTTATGTTGCCCTGGGCTGCTTAGCAGGGCAGGAACGGGTGATTTTTCCCGGCGTGTTTGGAGGTTTGTGCGTTCTGGGGGAATTTTCTGGGCGGCTCAACTGTTTGAAGAGTTGGCTCAACTGTTTGAAGAGTTGGCTCAACTGTTTGAAGAGTTGGCTCAACAGTTCAAACTGTTGGCTTGATAGTTTGTGGTTTGCAATGAGCCGTTCGTGTTGTCACGTTGCTCCGAAGATGGGCTTATGAAGGGAAAAAATGAGTGCCGGCGCGTGTTTTTCGGGCCGAGCGAAGAGAGAATCCGAAATTTTGTGTATTTTTGCGCAGTTTAGGCTACCGACGATTATGCTATAAATTTAAATACACATGGATTTTCAACCTAACATTCAAACATCGGAGAAGCCCTATGTGATAGGGCTCGACATGGGAGGCACCAACTCGGTGTTCGGCATTGTGGATCAGCGCGGAAACATTATTTCGCAGACTGTGATTTCCACCAAGGCCTATCCCGACGTGAGCGATTATGTGGCTGCTGCCGTCGAGGCACTGCAACCTTGTCTTGAGGTGGCAGGCGGCATTGATAACATCAAGGGCATGGGCATTGGTGCTCCCAACGGCAATTTCTATACGGGTTGCATCGAGTATGCTGCCAACCTGCTATGGGATGGAGTGGTGCCCATTGGCAAGCTCTTTGAGGATGCGCTGGGCATTCCCTGCCGCGTAACCAACGATGCCAATGCGGCCGCCTTGGGCGAAATGACCTATGGAGTGGCACGCGGCATGAAAAACTTTGTGATGATTACGCTCGGCACCGGTGTGGGAAGTGGCATTGTGGTCGATGGCAAGGTGGTTTATGGCTGCGACGGCTTTGCCGGAGAGCTGGGGCATGCCATTGTGGACCGCTCGCCCGAGGCACGCCAGTGTGGCTGTTCGCGCAAGGGATGCCTCGAAACCTACTGTTCGGCCACGGGAGTGGCACGCACGGCCCGACTAATGCTCGAAAAGAGCGATGCACCCAGTCCGTTGCGCAACATTGCCCCCGACCAAATCACCTCGTTCGATGTGTTCCAGGCTGCCGAGGCCGGCGACCCCATTGCCATAGAAATCTTCAACTATACGGGCGAAAAACTGGGCCATGCCTGTGCCAACTTTGCCCTCTTCAGTGCCCCCGAGGCCTTTGTGTTCTTCGGCGGACTGACCAAGGCTGGCCATTGGATTATGGACCCCATTGCCAAAGCCTATGATGAGGAAATTCTCGGCATCTACAAGGGCAAGGCCAAACTCCTTGTGAGCACTCTCAAGGGCAGCGAGGCTGCTGTGCTCGGAGCCAGTGCCCTGGGATGGGAGGAATAATCCTGAACACGAACACAAAGGCAACGGGCACAGGCGCAAAAGCACCCGTGCCCGTTGAATCTTTATTGGACGTACGAGAACTAAAGGTTTTACTCCCAATTATTTATGTTTACAATATCGAATAAAGCTCAAATGAGGACAAAAAATCAATTTCTTTTCCTTTTTTTGCGAGAATTTAGAATTGTTTTCGTAGTTTTGTAAACGATATGTGCAAATAACTTTTTACTAAATACCAATGATATCGATGAAGAGAATCCTGTTTTTTGCATGCGCCCTGCTGATGGCGGTTGTTGCGCAGGCACAATGGAATTTCAGCACCGACAAGCAGTATGTGCTGAAACATGTAAGTTCGGGCAAGTATCTGCTCTTGCACGACAGTTACGACGAAACCAACGTAGTGAACGCCACGACCTTGCAGGCCGACGGCTCGTTGTTCACCATTGCCGAAAGCGGCAACGGCTACGTGTTTACGAAACACGGTACCGACAAAACGTTGGGTCTTTCAACAAAGTATGGGTGGAACACCTCGAATACAGGTAGCACCGCGTGGACCCTCGCAGATGCTGAAAACGGCGAGGTCTACATCAAGTCGAGCAAGGGATATCTTGCTCCGGACAATGGTGGTGGCGACGGCTCGTATGTCTATACCAACAAGTCGCAGAACAACAATGCAAAATGGTTGATTGCCGACGCTGCCACAGAACTTCCTAGCTACGTAAGCAGCATCACCGACGGGCAGTATTATCGCCTCGTGAGCTACACCAACAAGTCCGTGTCGATGACCGACGCCGGCGGCGGAGTAGTCACCTCGGCAACGAATACGAAGAACTACAGCCAAATATGGCAATTGACCGCCAGCGGAGACGGTTTTAAATTCATGAACCTGCTCACGGGCAAATATATCACGGAGTCTCAGGGCACGAGTGCACAATGGAAGACAGGTGCTTCGGGTGCCACGTTCTATGTGGGAAAATCCACATCGGGCGGAAACACGCTTTTCTTCTTCTCGACATCGAAGAGCGGCAGTAGCGCCAATCCTAACACCTACGACGCCCTGCACTCGGCACCTCACCAAAGTAACACGGTGGTGGGCTGGGTAGGCAATGCCGACGCCTCGAAATGGCTGTTGGACGAAGTAGAAGTGACTGCGGCCGACCTCGAAGCTATTCAAGACCTGCAGGAAATTGTGAGCTCCGATTACACCAACCAGCTCTCGGCTTTCTTCGAAGACTACGCTTGCACACAACTCAAGAGCAACTACGCCGCGATGAGCGATGATGAGCTGCGCGCAGCCATGAGCAGCCTGCCGTTGGTACTGCGTGAAGAAGCCGTGCGCGTGAAAAACGACAAGTGGAACGATAATGCCACGTGGAACAAGTACGAAAAAGACTTCCGCATTCACGACTACGAAATCTATTCCGAACCTGGCGTATGGGCAAACAAACTGGGCATTGGTGCCTTCGGACGCCTTACGCAGCCCACGGGCATCAGACTGAGGTCGGGCGAGGTGGTTGTTCTCCTCGTCAACGACAATGTGGTCGACAGTGACGGAAAACTTTATGCCGAACTGGTGACGGGCGTAAACCTCACGGGCACTCAAACCACTTTGAAGCGCGGCTACAACGCCATCGTGGCTTCGACCGACTGCGAAATATTCATCACTTACAATTGCACGAATACCAACCGTCTGCTCGCAAGCTTCCCCGACATCAAGATCCACATCGTGGGCGGCACCTGTAACGGTACCTTCGATATGAACCGCGGTCACACCGAAACCGACTGGAGATGGCTTTTGAACAACATGTTCAAAGACACCTACCTGCACCTGCGTTCGAAATATCACGTGATGAACGGCTACCTCGACCGCATGAGAAACTCCGACAACATGGAGGGAGCTCTGAAAATCTGGGACTTCGTGTTTGAAACAGAGGAAAAACTCATGACCAGCCGATTCAACGATGGCTACTATCGTCCCATCATGCTTGTTTTCGATGCATCGAGCGGCAATCCCAACTGGTCGTGGGGACGCGTTTCCATGCCTGGGCTCTGGGGCAACGGCGCGCTCAACTACAGCAGTTTGCTCTACACGGGTGGAGCTGGCGGCCAACAGTGGGTTATTCAGCACGAGGAAGGCCACGGCCATCAAGGTCCCATCAACCTTAGCGGAACGACAGAAATCAGCAACAATGGCCTGGCACAGATCGTAACCCACCTATGGGGCTATCGCACCACGCGTGGGCGTGCTCAAAACAGCACCTATGATTACTTCAACGAGGGCGTGGCCTGGATCGACTATCCGCGTCGCGGCGATTGCCTGTGGCTCACCAACAAACTGTGGTATCAGCTCTGGCTCTACTTCCACTTGAAAGGCGACGACGGCTTCTTTGCCCGCTGGATGGAGACGCTGAAGTCGATGGACGGTGGCATCAAGAAAGCTAGCGACAACGAGGACAGAGCAAACGCCATACCTCGCCAGTCTGCTTCGCGCACCATTGACGAATTGAAGGGAAAGGCCAGTACATGGGGCAGCTGGACCAGCGAATACATGCGCATGGCACTCGCCGCCTGCGAAGCCTCGCAAACCGACCTTTACGAATTCTTCAAAATGTGGGGATTCTTCAGCTTTGCCGACGAGGTAAAAAGCGACGGAGGGTCCACCGATGCGCCGCAGAGTGGTATTTTCCGTATCGGCGACTACTCCAACTATTTGGTGCGCCTGCCAATGCGTGGCAATGCTGTAGATAAAAATGCACTGAAATGGTGTAAAAACAAGATGCAAAGCTACGAGAAGAAGGCTCCGGGTGTTATGTTCATCAACGACACGGGCGAACTCACCACCATTGATGCAGATGCTGAATGCCTGAAATACGACCCGTCTTTGGCAGGCAGGAAAAAACAGTATGCCGACGACGCATCCCAGCAGAACCAAGGAAAGTTGGGTACCTACGTTCATTTTGGAAAGAACGAGGCAAAGAACCTCGGCTTTTCGATTAGCGGCGTGAGAATCACCACGAAAGGAAGTGGAGCAGTGGGCTTCAAAATCTATGATGATACGGGCGAACTCGTATATGTGACCAATAGCAAGTCTTTCAGCGTGAACAGTACGATTGCTGCAGGTATTAAAGATGGAACCTATTCACTTGTGGCCTCGCTTGGCGACGACACCGACCTGCTGCTTTCGGGCCCACCCACCGACTATGCTACTGCTAATCCTTCAGGCATTACCACCATTGATAGAGAGCCGCAGATCATTCAAGGATGGTATACCATCGATGGTCGCAAGCTCAACGTAGAGCCGACGCAGAAGGGTATTTATATTCACAATGGTAAAAAGGTGAAAAAGTAAAAGCTCGTCGGTAATCATTCTCAAGGGCAACAAGGCAGCCGTGCTCGGAGCCTGTGCCCTGGGATGGAAAGAGTAACCTTACACTGCTCCAAATATCAAACCGCCGGCCTCGCATTATAAATGCGGAGCCGGTGGTTTTTTATGTGGTTGTATATGGTGAAAATTGGGAGTGTCTCAACCGTTCTTCTTGTAGCTCTTCACGGCCCATACGGCCATGAGGCTGCCAATGGCCAGCAGGGGCCACAATTGGCTTCTTACCGATGCGAAGTTGCCGCCGCGCACGTAGACAGTGCGAATGGCATCGATGAAGTAGTGCATGGGGTTAACGTAGGTAGTGAGATAGGCCCAATCGGGCATGGAACGCACGGGAGTGAAAAGGCCGCTGAGCAACATGATGCACACTATGAAGAACCACATCACGAAAATGGCTTGCTGCATGTTGCTCGAATAGTTCGACACCACGAGGCCGAACGACGAGAAGAAGAGGGCCAGCAACATGGCCAGCACGTAGATGAGCCAAACGGGGCCTGCGGGTGTGAGGCCATATACGCCCCAGGCCAGGAGCAGGCAGGCTGTGATGACGAAGAGGGCAATGAGCCAATAGGGAATAAGTTTTGAGAGGATGAAGGTCCACTTTGACACGGGGGTGACATTGATTTGCTCAATGGTGCCGGTTTCCTTTTCGCCCACAATGTTGAGTGTGGGCAGAAAGCCCGTCATGAGCATCATGACAAGAGCGAAGAGGGCGGGTATCATGTAGAGCTTGTAGTTTTGATGCTTGTTGTAGAGCAAAAGGGTTTCTGCTCCGTGTTGCATTGCTTCCAGGCTGGGATTGGTCTTGGCTGTTACTATTTGCGACATATATGCGGCGCCCATTGAGCCTTTCGTCCCGTTTACGGCATTGGCGGCCACGAGCACCTGTGTTGGCCTGTGCAGGGCCACGTCGCGACCATAGTGCGCAGGAATGACCAGCACGAGGTCGGCCTTGCCCGTTTCTACGTTGGCCAGGGCCTCTTTGTAACTGCCCTTCTGCCCGCCGAACACAAAATAGTTGCTCGACTCAATGGCCCCTGTCAGTTGGCGGCTAAGCGTGGAATGGTCGTTATCGACAACGATGGCTACAATGTTTTTCACCTCCATGCTCATCACCCATGGCATGACACACATGATTATGATGGGGAACATCACGATGAGGCGAGGCAGGAATGCATTCCTGCGTATTTGCAGAAACTCTTTCTGTATGAGATATTTCAACACCATAGTTGTGGGCTAATCTAATCGAGAATTAAACTTTGCGAGGGCTGCAATGAGAAAAAGGATGGTCATGCCCACAAGTATGCCAGCTTCTCGTGCTATGTCGGCAATGCCAGCTCCCATAATCATGAGTTTGCGCATGGCATCGATGTAATAGCGTGGCGGAATGACGGCGGCTATCCACTGCAACACTCTTGGCATCGACTCCACCGGAAATAGCATGCCCGAGAGCATCACTACAGGCATGAGCAGCAGCATGGCCGAAGCGAGCAATGCCACCAGTTGCGTCTTGGCTACACAGGAAATGAGCAGGCCCAGGGAGAGGGCTAGGAGTATGTAGACAATGCTCACTGCCACAATCCAGAAAAGCGAGCCGGCAATGGGCACGCCGAGCACATGGCGCGCCATGAGAAGTATGATGATCAGAATGGCGAAGGCCAACACGAGATAGGGCACGGCTTTGGCTATGACAACTACAAGCGGTCGCACAGGTGAAACAAGGAGCACCTCCATGGTGCCGCGCTCTTTTTCGCGAACAATGGAAACCGATGTCATCATGGCGCAAACAAGCATGAGGAGCATGCCCATAATGGCCGGCACAAAGTTGTAGGCCGACTTCATTTGCGGATTGTAGAGCATTTTGGTGCTCACGCCGGCAGTTTGCCTGCCGGCCATCACTTGCTGGGCATAGGTCGCCCACTGCTGTGCCATGTTGGGGTCGGCTCCGTCGGTCATGAATAAGAAGCGGCCCTGCGGTGAAGTGGGGTTGCGATGATAGACAATGGCCATGTCGGCTCGCCCGCTCCTTATAAGCCGTTCAGCCTCCGAGGACGAGGCGGCTGTGCCCACCATGGTGAAGTAGGTCGATGCACTGAGCCTGTCGGCGGCTTGTTGCATTTGGCGGTCGGGTTGCGTGGCTACGATGAGGGTGCGCACGTTTTTTACGTCGGTTGAGATGGCAAATCCGAAGAGGAGCATCATCACCGTGGGCATGCCGAAGAGGATGAGCATGGTGCGTTTGTCGCGAACAATGTGGCGCGCCTCTTTTATGACGAATAATGCGAATTGCTTCATATGAGAGTGTGTGGGTTAGTCGCTCGATCGGGTGGTCTGTCGGGCCAGGTGGGTGAACACATGGTCCATGTCGGGCTGATTGAAACGGCTTTTCAGCTCGTCGGGGGTTCCGAGTGCACTGATTTTTCCGTCGACCATGATTGAGATGCGGTCGCAATATTCGGCCTCGTCCATGTAGTGGGTCGTGACGAAGACGGTTATGCCGAGGGCAGCCGCCTCGTAGATGAGTTCCCAAAACTGCCGCCTTGTAGCAGGGTCAACGCCTCCAGTGGGCTCGTCGAGAAACACCACGCCGGGTTCGTGGATGATACTCACCGAAAAGGCCAGTTTCTGCTTCCATCCCAGCGGCAACGAGGCGACGAGGTCGTCCCTGTGGGCCTCAAAATCCAGACGTTTCAGCATTTCGTCGGTCTTTGCCTTTATGGCCTTTTTGTCCATGCCGTAGATGCCTGCAAATAGGTGTATGTTTTCGCTAACTGTAAGGTCTTCGTAGAGCGAGAACCGCTGCGACATGTAGCCTATGTGGCGCTTTATCTGCTCATATTCCGTCTTGATGTCATATCCCGCAACGCGCCCCTTGCCGCTTGTGGGCTGGCTAAGGCCTGTGAGCATGTGCATGGCCGTGGTTTTGCCGGCTCCGTTGGCTCCCAGAAAACCAAAGATCTCGCCTCGTTTCACACTGAACGAAATGTCGTCTACGGCATGGAAGTTGCCGAAGGCTTTCACCAGATGATTTACTTCAATAATGTTTTCTTGCTCTGCCTTCGGAGCGTGTGCGTGTTCGATGGCAGGCGGATTGAAAATGTGGGAAAACTGCTTCAGAATGGCTTCGGGACTGCCTATGCCGCGCACCTCGCCGTGGTCGAGAAAGGCCACTCGCTCGCAGCGGCACACCTCGTTGAGATAGGGGGTGGAAGCTACCACCGTGATTTGGCGCTCCTTGAGAAGCCCGAGCATGTCCCACAACTCCTTGCGGCTCACGGGATCGACGCCCGTTGTAGGCTCGTCGAGCAGCAGCACACTGGGACTGTGGATGAGGGCGCACGAGAGGGCCAGCTTTTGCTTCATGCCGCCCGAGAGGGCTCCGGCCCGGCGATGGCGGAACTTTTCAATCTGAGAATATATTGCCTTTATGGAGTCGTAGCCCTCGTCAATGGTAGTGCCGAAAAGAGTGGCAAAAAACTCCAGGTTTTCCTGCACGGTGAGGTCCTGATAGAGCGAGAAACGGCCTGGCATATAGCCCACCCGGCGGCGCACGTCTCTCATCTGTTCCACCACGTCGTAGCCATCGACGCGTGCCTTGCCCTTGTCGGCAAGCAAAAGAGTGGCAAGAATGCGAAACAGAGTGGTCTTGCCGGCACCGTCGGGGCCTATGAGTCCGAAGACCTCGCCCTTAGACACCGAAAAGCTCACGTCGGAAAGGGCCTTTACCTTTCCATACTGTCGGCTTATGTGGCTTACCTCTATGGCGTTCATCGCAGTCAGCAACTTTTTTAATTCTTATTTTGAAACTTTACTTCGCCATACATGCCAATCTTGATGTAACCGTCGTTTCTGACGCCAATCTTCACTGCATAGACCATATCGGCCCGCTCGTCGTCAGTGAGTATGGTTTTCGGCGTAAACTCCGAACGGCTGGATATCCAGGTCACGATGCCGTCGTATTCACGCTTCGAGTCAGTGCCGAAATCGGCAAAAACCTTCACGTGTTGGCCAATTCTTACATCCTTCAGTTGGGCCGAGGTGACGTAGGCTCGCAAATACATCTGCTCAAGGTCGGCCATCTTGAATAGAGGCTTTCCCTTCGTTACTAATTCTCCGGCCGATGCGTATTTTTCTAGTACAATGCCGTTTTGGGAAGCTAATACATGGCATTTCCGCAATTCTTCGCGTAGATGTCTCAGCTGAGCATCAACGCTCGCTTCCTGCGAATGGAGTGTCTCTATCTGCGTTTGCAATCCCGATGTCTGTGCCGCCAGCTGGCGTTGTAACACCTTCACCTGGTTGGTGGCATCGTCGAGCGCTTTTCGGGGCGCTGCGCCGTCGGCAACAAGTTCGCTATAGCGCTGTTCCTCGGTCTGAGCCTTAGCCAACTGCTGGCGTGTGGCGGCAATTTGCTTTTCCACGTCGGGACGCTGACTTCGATAGACCGCCTTCGAGGCCTGGACCTGCTCGAAGCGAAGCCAGGCATCGGTTGTGTCAATCAAGGCTACTTCGCTGCCTGCCACCACGCTGTCGCCCTCGCTGAGCGTCAGCGTTTGCAGCAGGCCTGACTGTTCAGCCGATACTTCAATCTCGGTGGCCTCAAAGGTGCCGGTGGCATCATAGGACTTCTCTCTCTCTGCGCAGGCCATGAATAGAAAGCAGGCGCTGGCTGTCAAGCATAGACTTTTCATATATTATATATAATATTGTGTGTATTAATTATTAGTTGAAAGTTTCAGGTCGTATAATTCTTTCAGCATCTCGATTTCGTGTATTGATTGTTGCAGGCGGGCTGCATTTTCGCTGTGTATTTCTTTCATCAGGTCGTTTACATCAGTGATGCCGTGAGCCAGTTTCGACTCGGCCGCCTTTCTTACCGACTGGCGCAAATTCACAATCTCGTCGTCCGTCGCCATCAACTT
Source organism: uncultured Bacteroidales bacterium (assembly GCA_902796835.1). Taxonomy (GTDB): domain Bacteria; phylum Bacteroidota; class Bacteroidia; order Bacteroidales; family Bacteroidaceae; genus Alloprevotella. The sequence continues at coordinate 2,427 of CADBQP010000033.1, read as the reverse complement.
GCGATAGCGCGCAATGTTGCGGTCTTGGCGAAGCTGCTGCAGCCTGTTGTTGAAAAGAAACACTTCGCGCATATTTTCAATCATGCTGCGCTGCAGGGCGATTTTTGCCCTGTCGGCCTTACGGGTATAGAGGGCACCGATGTTCCACGTCAGCCTGGCTCCTATCATCCCGTTGAGGCTCCAGCGATGTCGCATCATGTCGTCGAACATGTTGTATCCCGGATAGCCATAAAAGGCAGAGGCAAACACTGAAAGCTTAGGCATCATTCGTGCATCGAGCAAGCGCTCCTGCGCGTCGGCCAGTCGCAATTGAGCATCGGCGGCTTTCATCTCGGGATGCAACTCGGGCACTGCGGGCTGGGCCTCGCAGGCGGTAGGCTTCGTAGGTGCTGATACCGCGATGCCGCAAAAAGCACTGAGCACGTCGCAGAGCGTGCGATGTTGGGACTGCAAGCTTTCCGTTTGTTGTGCCACTGTAAGGCGCTCGGCCCTAATAGCCTTATAGTCGGCCTCCGAGGCAGTGCCTCTAAGGCTCATCGATTCCAGCTTTTTCTCGTTGGCAGCAAGCACACGGGTCAAGTCTTCATTAAGCTTCAGCTGTTCGCCCAGTAGCAGCAGGCTAAAATACATTTCGTTCACACGCCGGCGAACATCATAGAGGGTCACCGCTATCCGTGCCTCGTCCACACGGCCCTGCTCCCGGGATACGTCTTTTTGGCCTCTGATGATGCCGCCGTCATAGACGGTCTGCGCTACGTCAATGCCCAGCTTGTACTGGTCTTTGCGAAGTCCTTCCATTTGAAGACCCATCTGCGAATACATAGATTGCATCTGGCTGGGCCATGCCGTTACGTCACTCTGATAGGTGGCCTGCACCATGGCCGAAATCTGTGGCAGCCAGCCCTTCTGAATGTTGCTAAGAGTCATTTCAGTGGTTTGCGCCATTAGGCCATATTGTTTTATCAGCGGATAGTTCTGCTCGGCCGCAACCTGACATTCATCGAGTGTCTGGCCACATACGGCGGCAGGGAACATAAGGATAGCTACTAAAAAATGTTTCATTCTACTAACAGATTTCCGTTTCTCAACTGCAAAAGTACGGAAGCCGTATGTTATTGATGCTATCTATTTAAACTCAATTATGTCCTTTTTGTTCGTTTATTTCAGAAAATTCAGCAGTATTCCCAATTCTTTATTATCTTTGTTCCATATAATCATTTTTTGAGAAGTCTTTTCATGAACAAAAAACCTAAACTGATGGATTTCTCAACGATGCACCACATCTTTGAGCCGCATCTTGACGAAATACGTAAAAAAATATATTTCAGTAAGGAACTTGGAATAATTTATGGCAATTCCAAATTCTTCAAGTTGATTGTAAAGCAAAATCCGCCCTTTGCCATTGACGACCACCGTTTGGGCATCATCCTGCGCGGCCAGGCTGTCATTAACTTTAACCTCGTAGAAAAGCATTTAGAAGCAGGCACAATAGTTTTTCTCGGACCTGGCTCCGTAATCACTCCCCTTTCCATTTCAGACGACCTTGAAATTATAGGACTGGCCCTCTTTAGCCAATACCCCATGCCCTTTGCTCCCGACCAAATGCCGGCATCTTTCAATGGGCAGGTGCGCGACATGCAGATGAAAGTTGATAAAGGAGATTTTGAAGCAACCCGTGCCATCTTCGAGGCTCTGTGGATGTTGCTGAGGCTGCCAAACCACAATCCTCAGGCCGTGAGCAGTCTCGTGGCTGCATTAATGCACCATTACGACGGACTCTTTAATAGACAAGCCACACATCAAAAAGCTACACAAACCAGAGGGCAAACCATTTTTGACCGATTCATATATCTCGTCAACCGACATGCCCAGGTACACCACCAAATCGGCTTCTATGCCGCCCAAATGTGTATCACAGAAAGATATCTGGGTACCATCATCAAACAAACCAGCGGAGTTACAGCCAAAGAATGGGTCGACAGGGCCCTGATTACCCGAATGAAAATAGAACTTCGACACACCGACAAAACCGTGGCTCAAATATCCGATGAACTGAATTTTCCCAATTCCGCCTTTTGCTGTAAATTCTTCAAGCGCATCACGGGTGTGTCACCCATGCAGTTTCGCCATTCATGAAAGGTCCGTGCGGCGCTCGTAGCCATCGGCGTCTGCCAACAAAAAAATCCCCGTCTGCAAACGCACGTACGTTCGCAGACGGGGATTTCCGTTACGTAGCCCCAGCATGCTGCCGCATTTATGGCGGCTGCTACGAGGAAAGTTCAGGAGTGCTGCCACGCGGCAGCATCCTCCTTATTGTTTCTTTCAGTTTCTTATGTTTTACTGAGGTTTTCTAAGTTTTTGTTGTTTCGTTTAGAATGAGTTTAATTGCAAGCGCGCTTACAAGGTGCATCTCGGGCCCCTGCGGCC
>CADBQP010000032.1 GCA_902796835.1 uncultured Bacteroidales bacterium | reverse complement strand
TCCGGCATGTGCCTTTTCTTTAGAACCTTGGCAACGGCAAAGATACGCACGCGCGATATGGGCTGTCAACTTTTCGCGACTTTTAGCGCATGCAAAACTAAGCTACACCTATAATAAATATAGGAAGAGTAAAAATTTTTGAAAAAATAAAAATTAACAGTTCGCGAGTGCGTTTGAGCGCTGCTCTTCGCTCTTTACCATTGCCAAATGAGTTGCAATGACAGGTCGTTTTTCGAAGAACTCTGGATGCGCTGTGTGCCCGATGAAATCTCGTGACGGTCGAAGTAGTGGACGAAGCTATAGCGCAAAGCTATGCGCACCTTTCTCACAAGTTCATAGCTGGGTAACACTACGAAGTTCATTCCTTTACCATAGAAAGAGGGAATGCTCATATTGCGCGGTAGCTGAGGCTGGTATACGTAGAGTGCAGCCAGATAGTCGTCGGCAGTAAAGGCACCGGCGAAGCCTGCTATGCGTAGGCGGCGGTGAGGTTCGAAGCGGACTCTCAATGCCGCCAATAACCCCAAATGGTCGTCGCCCTGCTGCGGACGGTAATAGGTGGCAGCCAGGGTAGGCGAGAATTGCCATCGTCTTGTACTATGTTGAAGGCGCAGTGTGGCGCGGTGAGTTTGCACGTATTGCTGGCGTGTGTTGTCGCCGACGAAGTTTTGTTGACGGGTGCGTAGTTTATAGGTAAGAAACCATTGGTTTTTTCCATATCGTCTGCCCAATTTCAGTGAAGCATAGGCTTCGAGGCCCAGCGTGGATGTGCTGTTGCGGTAGACTGCGTGCGGAAAGCGATAGGCGTCGATATAGGCTGTGAGGTGTGCCTTCTTGCTGAGTTGCATGGTGGCAGCAAGCATCAGTCCCTGTTCGTTCATGACGTGCGACTGCTGACCGTCGGCATTGCCATGGGTCGACACAAACCGCGGCGAATAGTGGCGTGCCTGAAGTGTGAGTTTCAGGTCATCGGAGGCTCGATAGTGGGAGGTGACAATGGCAGCAAGGTGCAGGTTTTTGTCGGCCGCCACTTCGCCGCGCACTGTCCATCGGCGGGAGTGCCAGTTTCCGTCTATCGAAAAGGCCAGGGCGTCTTGCCCTCGAAAGTAGTGTTCGTTGTATTTTCGCCATGCAGGGCTGACATATTTGGCATAGTGGGTGGCTACAAGGCCTGCCCCGAGAGTGAATTGGTCTTTTTGCCATCCCAGGTGGGCGCCGCCGTCAATGCGGCCTACAAAGCGCCGTTGGTCGAGTTCGCCTTGTGTGCGGTGCAGTCCGGTGGTTTGCAAGGTGCGTACTGTGTCTCCGCTGTGTGAAGCGTCAAGGCTTCGGTATGAGGCGAACACGATGAGTTGCAATGCTCTAAGGCTCAGTTTTGCGGCGGCTCCGCGAAAAAAGTGCACTTCGTTGGCCGAGGTGTGAGGGCGCAACAGGTTGGTTTTTCCTGCGCTGTATCCCATTTCTGCCAGGGCTACACGCCCAGAGAATGAGGTGGTTCCGCAGACGAGACCTTGCCCCAGGCTCACTTCATAGTCGCCCACAATGAATTCGTGGCGTTGCTTGGGGCTATGCCAGACCATATAGGCCGATGTGTAGTCGTAGGGGTAGTTGTTGCGATTGGCGAAGGGCTCTCCGGCGTCCTTTTCGAGGGTGAGTCCATAGCGCAGGAAAGGGCGGTTTTCGTAGCGAAAGCGCACGATGTGGCGAAGTCCGTTGCCCAGATATTGGCGGTTGGGATAGGTTGCCAATTCTTCGGCACTATGGTTGCGGTTGCCGTCGCGCACATAGAGTGGCACGTCAAGTTGTGTATGCAGTTCGTAGCGTCCGCCAGTGAAGGGGCTCTTTTGCCGTTGAGAAACCGTTTCTGCAGGGGCACAATAGAGAAAAAGCGGCAGCGTTTCGACGGTAATTCTTGGAAGGCGTGGCACGAGCATGAGTTCGCCCAGCCCAAGAAATCCACCTTTGCGAGTGCGATATGAAAGAATGGAGTCGGCCTCTTGCTCGCCCACAAAGGGTAGAGCCAGCAGGTCGTTGCGGGTGGCGAGGTTGATGTTGATCGGTGAGCGGTGCATCTCCTCCCATTGCTCCATTCTTTCGGCCCATTGCTCTTCTTCGTCATTGATGGCTTCTATGCCATAAAGTTCCATAAAGTTGGCCCATGCCGAGGCTGTGTCGCCTAATTCCTGTGCCGTGGCAGGCGCAATGGTAGTGAGGCTTATGAGGAAAAAGAATAATCTTTTGAGCCAGCGCATGGTGTCGTCAGTTCTTGGTATAAGAAAGGAAATTCTGCTGTTCCTCAGTTTGTGTGTCAGAAAGTTTCGTCATATGGTTCTTCATCGTCGCTTTCTTCGAGGTCGAGCAGCTTAAACACGAGTGGCAGTTCAAAGCCCCTTCCAGCAGCGAAACGCGCCAGCTTTTGGCGGCGAAGATAGTCGTTCTCGGCCTCTATGTGCGGAGCCTTTGATTTTAGCAGGCTGGCAAGTGTGGCTTCATATTCCGTCGGGTCGATTTCGGCCAGTGCCATAGCGATGGGGTTGGCCGACAAATGTTTGGCCCTAAGGGCTGCCGAAATTTTTTGGCGTCCCCAGCGGTCGTAGAGCAGTTTGTCGTGGGTAAATGCTCGGGCATAGCGTTGCTCGTTGATGTAGCCTTCGGCCTCGAGGCGTTTTGCCAGGGCGTTAGCTTGGCCGGGAGAGAGTCCGCGTTTGATGAGTTTTTGGCTTATGTCGTAGCTGCACTGTTCGCTCTGCGCACAGCGGGTGGTGGCCCAAAGCCAGGCCTCGGAATTGGAGAGTTCCTTCATTTTTTAAGGAATGAGCGTACTACGAACCAAAGGTGGAAGAAAAGTGTAGACAGCCAGCCGTAGTGGTCTGCCATGATGCGAAAGCGCTCGTGGAGCGAGGCTTTGTGGTTTTTGCGTGTCATGCCTCCTTCAAGAAAGTCGGCCACTGTGAGATGGCTGTTGATACACTCCATTTTCTGGCGTTGGGCTTGGCGCAGTATGCGGATGCACCAGTCGAAGTCGCTCGAAAACTTGTAGCGCATGTCGTAGGGCGTTTGCGCTGCCAGTTGCATGTTGGCGAAGAAGGCTTGGTGGCATACGAGCATGCCGTTGCGAAAGGAGCGCCATGTGAGTTGACGTGGCGGTCGGAGTCGGCGATGGCGCACAAAGTGGCGCTGCTCGTTTACCACGTCGGTGTCGCCATAGATGACGGCAGGGCGCCGCGTGCCGCAGAGGGCGGCGAGTTTCGAAATGGTGGTAGACTCGTGGAGGGTGTCGCCGGCGTTGAGAAACACAATGTAGTGGCCCGTAGCCATTTGCAGGGCTTTGTTCATGGCGTCGTAGAGTCCGGCATCTGGCTCGCTGAGGCAATTCACTTCGTGGCGCACTGCGGCAATGCTATTGCGCTCCTGGTAGTGGTGAATCTGTTCCAGTGTGTCGTCGATGCTGTTTCCATCGACAATGAGGTGTTCAATGTGTGGGTAGTCTTGTTCTTCCACACTCTTGATGGTGTGTGAAATTTGTCGGCCAGCGTTGTAGGTGACAGTGGCGATTGTAAATTTTAGCGGGGGTATGTCGGATGACATCTTTGTGTGATGAAAAGAAAATTTTAAGGGTTTGAAACTATTGAGTTGTAGATTTGCATATAGCGGTTGGCCACGGCTTCTTCGGAGAATGTGCGCAGGGCTCTTTGCCTTGCGTTTTGTGCCATTTGCTCTGAGCGCTGGGTGTCGAGGCAGTAGGCTATTCCTTTTGCAAAATCTGTGGCTTGTTGAGGTTCGGCCAGATAGCCGTTGAAGCCTGTCTCGATGAGTTGGGGCAGTCCGCCGACGCGGAACCCCACGCAGGGCAGTCCGCAGGCCATGGCTTCCACGATGGTGTTGGGCAAGTTGTCTTGCAGTGTGGGCATCATGAGCAGGTTGGCGGCATTGTATAGGTCGCGCAGGGTCCGTTCGTCGCTCACGTATTCAAAGGTGGTGGCGGGGCATGGAAAACTGTCGCGCAGACTGGTGGCTTCACGACCCACAACGACCACATGGAGATTTCCGATTAGGGCGGGGTTCTGTTCTTGCAGGTAGTTGAGTGCCTCTCTGAAGTGTTTGATGCCTTTGATAGGGTCGGTGGCCTTGTAGGCTACGAAGAGCAACACAGTTTTGTCGCCCGGCAGTCCCAGGTGGCGCCGTGCTGTCAGTTTTTCGGCGGGAGAATATACGTGGGTGTCGATGGCGTTTGGTATGCTCTCAACGGGATGGCCAGCCAAGAGGGGAGCCTGTTGGGCAATTTGGGCCAGCCAGTCGCTGCATGCTACAAAATGGATGCGTCCGGCAGCATAGGTCTGTTGTTTCTTCAAGTAGGTGCGATAGGAAAGGTCGCGGGCTGAGCCTTTGAGCAGGATGGGGCATTGTCCGCAGCCTTGCATCCAGCGCCCGCAGCCTTGTGAGTAGTGGCAGATGCCGGTGCAGGGCCACATGTCGTGAAGTGTCCAGACGAGGGGTTTGCCAGAACGAAGGATTCTGGCTATGTCGCTGAGCGAAAGAAAACCTTGGTTAATCCAATGAAGGTGCACTACATCGGCCTCCTTGAATTCGGGCAGTTGTGTGATGTCTGTGCCGAACGAAGCGGTATCTACTTCGAAAAGGCGATGTTTGTGCAGTTTGTTTTCTAAAAAAATCTGGGCTCGTTCTGCCACAAAGCGGACCCGCAGCATGGGCGACTTGGGCAGGCTTACCACGTTCGTGGCTCGAGTGCTGCGGTCGCGCACCAGCATCTTGGCTTCTGCTCCGATGTGCCAAAGGGCGTGCATGAGCCGGTTGGCTGCTATGGCTGCTCCGCCTGTTCGCTCAGAAGTGTTTACTAAGAGTATGCGCATGCTTTGTGTGTAGATATGTTAACATATTTAGCGGTGTAAAGGTAGTGATATTTTTCGATGGATGGCCGAATTCTGTGATAAAAAGTAAGTTTAGAGTCCCCGATGGCTGAAAACGTAATTTTAGGTGGCGTGAATTGGCGTTTGAACCCAAAATAATTGATACATTTGCTTCGTTCAACGCTTCATTGCATCTTCTTACATGCTTTTCAACTCCATCGAGTATCTTCTTTTTCTGCCCGTCACGTTTCTTGTGTATTGGACGTGGTGCTCCACGGCACAAAGCCGCCGCCTTTGTCTCTTGGCAGCCAGCATGGTGTTCTATGGGTGGTGGGATGTGCGCTTTCTTGGTCTCATGTGGCTCACGTGTCTGGTGGGCTACGTTTCGGCGCTTGCCTTGGAGCACAGCTCGGGCCTGCGGCGCAAGGTGGTTGCGGCTGTGGGAATTGCGCTGAACTTAGGAGTCTTGGGCGTGTTTAAGTATTATGACTTTTTTGCCCAAAGTTTTGCTTCGTTAGCAGGGCACTTTGGCCTGTCGTGCCATCCCGTGATGTTAGCGGTGGTATTGCCGGTGGGCATAAGCTTCTATACGTTCCAGACGGTGGGCTATGTGGTTGATGTTTATCGTGGCGAAATAAAGGCGGAGCGCGATGTGATGCTTTTTGCAGTCTTCGTAAGCTTCTTTCCGCAGCTTGTGGCCGGCCCCATTGAGCGAGCTCGCAATCTTTTGCCCCAGTTTAAGGTTCTTCGCCCCTTCGATCGTGCTTTGGCCACCGACGGAATGCGACAAATGCTGTGGGGGCTGATGAAGAAGATGCTCCTGGCCGATAATTGTGCGGTGCAGGTGGACTATGTGTTCCAGAATTATGCGTCGCTCAGTGCGGCCGACCTTTGGTTGGGGGCCATATACTTTGCCTTTCAGATCTATGGCGATTTTTCGGGCTATTCCGACATGGCCATCGGCAGTGCCAAGCTTTTTGGGGTAAAACTGATGCGCAATTTCGACTTGCCTTATTTTGCGCTTTCAGTGCAAGATTTTTGGCGCCGCTGGCACATTTCTCTGATGGCGTGGCTTCGCGATTACCTCTACGTCCCGTTGGGTGGAAGCCGCTGTGGAAACCTGAAGCATTGGCGCAATGTGCTGCTCGTTTTCCTGGTGAGCGGCCTGTGGCATGGGGCTAACTGGACTTTTGTGGTATGGGGGCTCTACCACGGCCTTTTGCTATTGTCCTTTGTGGCTCTTCTTGGGCGCTCCGGGCTGGATGGTTCTGCGCAGCCACTCTGGCATAAGGTTTTGGGCGCGGCAGCCACGTTTGTGTCTGTGCTTGTGGGATGGGTCATTTTTCGAAGTGAGTCGCTTAGCGATGCAGTTTCCTATTTGGCTGCGATGTTCCATTGGCAAGGTGCGCTCAGCCTTTCGTGCAGCCGAATGCCCTTGCTGCTTATTGTGGCTTTGCTCTTGACCGAAGGGCTCAACCGGCACAAGGAACATCCCTTGATGCTTCCGGCACGCGGTCTGTGGCAATATGGATGGGCCAGGATGGTAATCTACTTTTTGCTCTTTATGGCCACCCTCTGGTGGGGCGGCGAGCAGCAGGCTTTCATCTATTTCCAATTTTGAAAAATAAGAGGCAATGAAAGGTTTTCTGCAAAAAGTTTTGTTGTTTGCTTTTGTCGTGCTCCTTGTCATGGGCATGGCCGAGGCTTATGTGCGCTCGCTGCCCAATCCTTCGAAAGCGAAACATGACTGGATGGGGCAGCATTCGACCACTGTGACGACTCTCGTGCTTGGCAATAGCCACACGTTCTATGGCATTAGGCCGGCCTTGCTTGCCGACAGCGCCTTTTCGCTGGCCCAAGTGTCGCAGACCTATCGCTACGACCTCTTTTTGCTGCGCCACTACGACATGCCCAGGCTTCGGTGTGTGGTGTTGCCGCTTTCCTACTTTTCGCTCTACGAGGATTTTGAGGAGCAGGGCAATGTGGCCGATGCCATTCGCTACAGGCTCTACATGAACTGTCCGTTTCACAGCAGGTTTGGCCCCTATGGATTTGAGCTGATGGGTGGGCAGGCGTTCAAGGAAAAGCTGAAAAGTCTTTGGAAGCCAGCTGCTTTGGAGTGGGACTCGCTTGGCGGCGGCATCTATCGCAAGGAAAAGCGTAAGACCGATTGGGACAACGGAGCCGTGCGGGCCAAGGAGCATACCTATCCGCAGCAGGAATGTCTGTCTCTTAACCGAGGCCTGCTCTGTGAAATCTTTGAATGGTGCAAAGGGCATGGAGTGCGCGTTGTTTGGGTTAGAATGCCTGCCAGCAAAGCCTATTGGCAGCATGTGTCGCCTCTTCAGGAACATGCTACGGCGGTGGTGCGCGATTCTCTGTTGCGCCGCTTCGGCAATGTGGAATATGTGGATTTTGGCGAGCCCGATTTTCTTTCGCCCAGCGATTTCTTCGATGGCGATCATCTCAACACGACAGGAGCCGAAAAGCTTACGCGCCAGCTGAGACCCTACGTGGAGTAGCATAGGAAAAGCGCCATTTCATCGTGAAATCTTCCGATGGAATGGCGCTTTTCTTAGTAGTAGGGTCGGCTCGCTCTTATTCTGCTTCGGGTGCTGCGGCGGCGGCCTTGGATTGCTCGCTTTCTTCTTTGCGGGTTCTTGGTTTGCGGCCACGCTTGCCCGACGGCTTCTTTTTGCCTTCGGCTGCATTGTTGGCTTCTTCGGCGCTGGTTTCTGCATTGTCCTGGGTTTCAGGCTCAGCTGCTTTCTTACGAGGCTTGCGAGCGCGGCGTGGCTTGGGGGTCTCGGCTTGAATCGGTTCGGAACTTTCAGCTACTGTCTCAGCGGGCTCTTTGTCTGCCGGTTTCTCTTTGTCTGCCGGTTTCTCGTTTTTGGCGGTTTCATCGGCATTTTTTTCGCCCTTAGCCTCGCTCTTCTTTTTTCGGCCGCGCCGGCGGGGCATGGCGGTTTCGAGGGATTCGGCTTTGTTGTCGGCTTCGTTCACGGCTGTTTCGATGGCCTCGAGATCGATGGCTATTTCGGCTGTTTCGCTGCCGGCTTCTTCGGCTGGGGCTGCTTCTTCTGCTATTCGGGGCTTTGCCGTTACTGGTTCTTCAGCCTCTTTGGCGGGTTTTTCGGCCTTTTGCTTCGGAGCTACCTCTTGTGACTTGGGTTGTTGCTGCCGTTTTTCCTGTCGCTTTTCGCGCTGTCGCTGTGTGCGTTCGTTTTTCTCTTTTTTGAGTTCTTCCTCAATTTCGTCGACAATGGGCACGGCAGCAAATTCGCTGGCCTCCATGGCTGTTCGCTCTTCTTTGGCGTGGAAGATGGCCTCCTTCAGCCGGGTGTTTTTGCGCAGGTGGAGCAGCGCGTCTTTTGAGGCGAGTTGCTCGCTTTCCTTCTTGGAATAGCCTTTTCCTTCGCCCACGGGCACTCCTTCGATTTTGGCCAATGTGCGGAATACGGGCGCATTGCCGTTGGTGGTGTCCATGTTTTTGAGTGAGAACTCAATGTGGATGCGGTTTTTCTGGCAATACTCCAGCAGTTTGCTCTTAAAGTTTACTTCCTTTTGTGCCACGTCGTCTACGTTGACCAGTCGGCCCACTATGCGCTTGCTGACGAACTTGATGCAGGCTTCGTAGCCTTGGTCAAGATAGATGGCGCCCACGAGTGCTTCGAAGGCATTGCCCACGAGGTTGCTGTTGTGTGAGGTTTGCTGTGTGGCCGATTTGAGCAGTTTGTCTATGCCCAGTTCGTTGCCCAGTTCGTTGAGGGCTGCTCTCGAAACGAGCTTGCTGCGGGTGTTAGTGAGAAATCCTTCGCTGGCGCGTTCGAAGTGGCGGAACACGATGTCGCTCACCACGGCTTCGAGCACGGCGTCGCCCAGAAATTCGAGTCTTTCGTTGTTGGTGCGTTTTCCTTTGCGGTTGCGATACATTTGCGAGCGGTGGGCAAAGGCTGTGCGATAGAAGTCGATGTGTTTGGGGTAGAACCCAAGGATTTTGTACAATTTTGAGTAAAGCTCCTTGTCCTTACGGAAAAGGAGCTTTACCTTATCAAAGATGTGTGTCATAAAACTTTATGATGTTTTACGTCCCTACGGCTGATACTTCTTCACGATGACGCATGCGTTGTGTCCGCCAAATCCGAATGTGTTGCTCAGTGCGGCACGCACGGTGCGTTTTTGTGCTTTGTTGAAGGTGAAGTTCAGTCGGTAGTCTATGTTTTCGTCTTCGTCGCCCTCTTCGTGGTTGATGGTTGGGGGCACGATGTCGTCGTGCACAGCGAGTGCCGTGATGATGGCTTCTACGGCTCCGGCTGCTCCGAGCAGGTGGCCTGTCATAGACTTTGTGGAACTGATGTTAAGACGGTAGGCGTCTTCTCCAAAGAGTTGCTGAATGGCTTTGACTTCTGAGATATCGCCCACGGGTGTTGAGGTGCCGTGCACGTTGATGTAGTCGATGTCGGCTGTGGTGAGTTCGGCATCTTCGAGTGCGGTTTCCATCACGAGCCGTGCTCCGAGTCCTTCGGGGTGCGATGCGGTGAGGTGATGGGCATCGGCACTGAGACCGCCTCCCACTACTTCGCAGTAGATTTTTGCTCCGCGTGCTTTGGCGTGCTCCAGCTCTTCGAGTATGAGGCATCCGGCACCTTCGGCCATCACGAATCCGTCGCGGCTGGCGCTGAATGGGCGCGATGCGTGCTCTGGGTCGTCGTTGCGTGTGGAGAGGGCGTGCATAGAGTTGAATCCTCCCACTCCTGCGTCGCAGATGGCGGCTTCGGCTCCCACGGCGAGTATGGCGTTGGCTTTGCCCAATCGCAGCAGGTTGAAGGCGTCGATTACGGCGTTGGTCGATGAGGCGCAGGCCGAGGTGGTGTTGTAGTTTGGCCCGTGAAATCCGTAGGCGATGGATATTTGTCCGGCTGCAATGTCGCTAATCATTTTGGGAATGAAGTAGGGATTGTAGCGTGGGGCTCCTTCGGGGTGGCATGCGCGGTATCCGATTTCGGTTTGGAAGGTTTGAATGCCTCCAATGCCTACTCCGGTGATTACGCCGATGCGGTTTTTGTTTTCAGTCTCTAGGTCCATTCCGCTATCTTCCAAGGCCTCCTTCACTACGGTGAGTGCATATTGCACGTAGGGGTCCATCTTTCGCGCTTCCTTGCGGTCGATGAATTGTGTGGGGTCGTAGCCTTTCACTTCGCATGCAAAGGTGGTCTTGAATTCAGAGGCATCAAATTTCGTAATGGGAGCGGCTCCGCTTTTGCCGGCCTTGATGTTTTCCCACATTTCGGGGGCCGTGTTTCCTACGGGGGTAAGGGCGCCGATACCTGTTACGACAACTCTCTTTAACTCCATATTGTGTTGATGTTGAGAAATAAGTGTGTTCTACAATGAGGGGTGAAAAAAGAAAAGTTATTCCTCTGAGCAGTCGCGGAGCGTTCTTCTGGAATTAGGGGAGTTAGCTGTCCTTGTTGCAAGTGCAATATAGGTTTAGATGGTGGCTAACTCCTGTAATTTCTTAACGTCTCTCTAACTCCTTAGAAGAATAACCCTTCTTGTAACGTTATTTCTGAGCTAAATTAGTTGTTGGTGTGCTCTTCGATGTATGCGATAGCGTCACCTACGGTAGCGATCTTTTCGGCCTGCTCGTCGGGAATCTGGATGTTGAACTCCTTCTCGAACTCCATGATGAGCTCTACGGTGTCCAAAGAGTCGGCGCCAAGGTCGTTGGCAAAGCTGGCTTCGTCCTTTACTTCGGCGTCGTCAACGCTCAACTTGTCCTTAATGATCTCTTTAACTTTAGCTGCAATTTCCATGTCTGCCATAGTTGTGAATTTAATTTTTTTGATGATTAATATTTAGTGTCTCTTTTTGTGGGCTTTTGGCCCTTTTCAGGGGATGCCCGCCTTTTACAAGGTGCAAAATTAAGGCGAAATATTAAGATAACCAAAATATAGATGGAAAAATGCAAATAATTTGCACATGGTGGTAGTGATTTGTGCATAAAATAGCCGATTTTGCTATGTGATTTGCACTTTTGCAAAATGGTAGGGTTTGAAACTATTTGTTTGGACGACGCTTTTTCGACATGCCTCCACACCTATATATATTTATATGCGCAAGTGTGTGCGCGAGTCGGCTCGATGGTTTAAACTGTCGGCTCGATGGTTTAAACTGTTGGCTCGATGGTTTTTCGAGTTGGCTCGACTCTTTGCCCAGCCGGAGTTTCGAAAATGGCGAAATCGGGGCGCCGATGTTTTGTATTGCGAGGGGTTTGGTGTATCTTTGCCGAAAATAGCTGAATATATACATGTCATTTTCCTGGCGCGAGAGCAAGCTTTTCAAGAACATAGCCTCGATAGGACTGGTGCAGTTGGCCAACTACATCATTCCCATGATTATTCTGCCCTTTGTGACTCGGGCATTGGGCAAGGCAGAGTTTGGCAGCGTGTCGTATGCACAGACGCTGATTACCTACCTTACGCTCATCGTGACCTACGGCTACGAATATTCTGCCACGCAGGACGTGGCCCTCAACCGCGAGCACAAAGATGCGCTGCGCACGATTTTCTGGACCGTCGTGAGGAGCCGGTTGCGGCTCTTCGGGCTTACCATGCTCATTTTGCTGGTGCTCTATGCCGTGATGCCCCGAGTGCACGAGAATCCGTCGCTCTATTTGGCGGCAGCGATGATTAACCTGGGCATAGCGCTCTATCCCACGTGGTTCTTTCAGGGCATGGAGCAAATGGAAAAGATGGCGGTGGCAAATTTCCTCATTAAGTCGATGGGCGGCCTGCTCATTGTGTGGCTAGTCACGACTCCTGCCGACGGTGTGCTCTATCTTTCGATTCTCTCGCTGGCCTATGTGTTGGTGGGCGCCGGCACGCTTCTCTATGTAATGCAGCGTTTCGACATGCGCCCTCTCACCAGGCCCGACGCGGCGCTTGCCAAGAGGGTGGTGGGCCGCGGCTTCCCCATATTTCTGAACAATATGTTTGTGTCGGCCTATACCATCATGGGAATTACCATCTTGGGTTTCTATGTGGCCGACGACCAACTTGGCATCTATTCGGGCAGCTACCGCATTGTGATGGCCGTGATGACGCTCACCAACGCGCCCATCAACATTGGCCTCTTCCCCTCGATGAGCCGCAAGTTTGGCGAGTCGGCAGCCGAAGGCTGGCGCTATTTCGACAGGTCCCTGCTCGCTGTGGCCGGTTTCGGCACAGCCGTTTCGGTGGCCGTGTGGATTTTTGCCCCGCTGGCAGTAGGCGTGCTGCTGGGCGGCGAGTTCAAAGAGTCGGTGGGCCTGCTGCGCCTCTTTGCCGTGCTGCCCCTCTTGGTCATTGTGGCCAGCCTGCTCACGGTGCAGGGGCTCTATGGCCTGCAGCGCCAGCGCTATGCGCCCTATGTGGGAGCCACCGTGGCTGCGCTCAACATTGTGTTGAGCCTCTTGCTCATTCCGCGCTTCGGCATCTATGGTGCAGCCTATGCCTGGATAGCCTGCCAGCTGTGTGAAATCGCAGTGTCGGGCTCCATTCTGCTGGCTTTGCGCCGTAGCAGAGGCCGCGACTCCGGAACCCTTAAACCATGAGCCATGAAAATAAACGTCGTAGTGCCCAGTTTTCCCACAGTGATGTCGGGCGGCTATAAAATCATGTTTGAGTATGCCAACCGCTTTGCCCAGACGGGCGACGATGTGGCCGTCTATTTTGTGATGGACGTGCCCCTGTCGCGCCCAGTGCGCCCCGTGCCCTATCTGTGGCTCAAGTCGAAGTGGTTCGGCGGGCGCCGGCCCTCGTGGTTTGCGCTCCACGAGCGCATAGCCTGCCACAGCATCTTCAGGCTCACCGACAATGCCGTGCGCAATGCCGACGTGCTCCTGTTCACACAGTGTTTGCTGACACCGCCCGTGGGTAGGCTTTCGGAGGCAAAAGGCCGAAAAATAAACCTCATACAGGGCTACGAGGACTGGATTGCTCCCTCTGTCGGATTTCTGCACGAAACCTATCGGGCCGTGGGCATAAAAAACGTGGTCATCACCGACTTTTTGGAAGAAAAAGTAATGGCAGCCGGCGGCATGCGTCCCGCAAAAGTCTATAATGCCATCGACACCGGGGAGTTTGCCCTTCGCATTCCCGTTGAGCAGCGCCATGCCCACACGGTGTCCATGCTCTATCACCCGCTGCCTAAGAAAGGCTTTGAATACGGGCTTGAGGCCCTTCGCCAGTGTCGTGCGAAATATTCCGACCTGAGTGTGAGTCTCTTTGGCGTATATCCCGACCCTCAGCTGCCAGAACCATGGATTCGCTACACGCGCTCGCCCCGCGACCTCGCAGCTCTCTATAACTCCACGGCCATCTACGTGGCTCCGAGCCTGCTCGAAGGATGGGGCCTCACGGCCACCGAAGCCATGAGTTGCGGTTGTGCGCTTGTGGCCACCGACATCGAAGCCTTCAAGGTCTTTGCCCACCATGGCGAAACGGCGCTGACAGCCCCTGCTGCCAATGCCGAAAAACTGGCCAAAGCCATCGATACGCTGCTCGCCGACACAGAGCTCCGACAAAAGCTGGCACTCAAAGGACACGACTACGTGCAGCGCTTTTCGTGGGAAAAATCGGTGGCAGCATTGCGCAAAGAGATGCTTGCCGCACAATAAACGACAACTTTTTCAGTTATAATTGTAAACAAACACGAAGCAAAAGTAAACTATATGGATGCTCAGTCACAGAAAACGTCGGTACTAAAAGACAAAATCCAGATAAACCTCATCTTTTCCTCCCTATGGAAGAGCAAGCGCAAATACATCATTCCCCTTGCCGTGACCTTTGTGGCAGCCTGCGTCATAGCCCTGTCAATACCCCGCTTCTATAAAGTGCAGGTAATGTTGGCACCCGAATATGGCGGAACCACGACAGGCACGTCGGGTTTGAAAAGCATTACCTCAATGATGGGGCTGGGCTCGTCGGGCTCATCGGTCGATGCCATCACTCCCATGTTCTATCCCGACCTGATGAAGTCCACCGACTTTGTAGTGCCCCTGCTGAGCATGCAGGTTTCTACGGCCGATAATGGCTTCAAGGGCACACTGCTCGAATACAAGACAAAGCACAACAAGGCACCATGGTGGGAAATGATAAAGGGAAAGATTATCGAGCTCTTTAAAAAACCCGGTGGCGGAGCGCGCAAAGCCACCGAAATCAGCCCTTATCGCATGACACGCGATGAGGCTGACATCGTGAAAGGTGTGAGCAGCGACATCGGCTGCGTGGTCGACAAGAAAACCGACGTCATCACCATCACCACCGTGGCGCAAGACCCCCTCGTGGCTGCCCAGATAGCCGACACCGTGATGGCCCACCTTCAGACGTTCATCACCGAATATCGCACCAAGAAGGCCCGCATCGACCTGCAACACTACACGCAGCTTCGCGACGAAGCGCGAGCCAACTACATTAAGGTGCAGCGTCAGTATGCCTCCTACGTAGACACCCATTTCGATGCAAGCCTGCAAAGCTATAAGAGCGAAGAAGAGCGGCTCGAAAACGAAATGCAGATAGCCTACAATCAGTATAACAACCTGGCGCAACAAGTGCAGCAAGCCCACAACCGAGTGGAGGAGCGCACCCCCGTGTTCACCGTATTGCAAAATGCCAGTGTACCCACCCGTCACGAAGGGCCCAAGCGAATGCTGATGGTGCTCACTTTCTTGTTCCTTGCTTTCGTAGGAACCTCAATTTGGATTGTAGCAAAGGAAAAAAGTCTAAAATTTTAGATTCTTCTCTCAATCGTAAGCCGTAGCGAGCCGTGATAGCCTATTCTCTTATATTCCTCGCTCTGATTATTGCCGTCTTGGTCTTTCTCGAAGATTCCGATGGCGAAAAGAGCCTTGTCGAGCAAATAATTTATTATGGCATTGTGGCCATTATGCTCGTATTGGCAGCTTTTCGTCCTTATGGCATCGATAACGACTCGCCCAACTATGTGGCGATGTTCTATGGAACTTCGGGCGACGAAATCGATGTGGAGGTTTCTTTTGCGATGATAGTATCATTCGTAAAAATTTTCACCGACGATCCGCGCTTGCTCTTTGTGGTCTATGCCCTGCTGGCTGTGCCGCTGCGTGCCTATAGTTTGGCACGTTTGTCCAAATACTGGATGATGTCATTGCTGCTTTGGCTGGCCTATTATTATATCATGCAGGACTTCACTCAAATCCGCGGGGCTGTGGCGACGGGCGTTTTTATCTTTTCGCTGTTCTACTTGCAGCAAGGCAAGCGCCTGCTCTTCGTTATACTGGTGATGCTGGCTCTTTTCTTCCACACCATTTCGCTCATCTACCTGCCGCTGATTTTCCTCAGCACCAAGCCGCTCTCCAACGTCAAAGTGACATTGCTTGCTGTGCTTCCCGTCATTGCCGTACTCATCAACTTGTTGCACATCGACCCTGTGATGTACCTCCCCATTCCTTACCTGCAAGAGCGTATTGAACTCTACGAGGCGCTGCGCGACACAGGTATTATGGGCGACGAAATCAATGTGTTTAATGTAGTTTTTTTGGCCAAACTGCTCATTTTCTATTTCATCTTGTGGAAGCACCGCGTCATCACCGAGGCCATGCCGGCACTACCTTTGTTGTTGCAAATTTTTGTGTTTTCAGTGTGCAGTTTCTTGGTGTTCTCGTTCTTGCCAGTGTTGGCATGGCGACTGACCGAGGCGCTCGGCGTCGTCGAAATGGTGCTCTTCCCCTGTGTGGCCTATGCCTTCGAAGAGCGCTACTATGGCAAGATGCTTTTTGTCGCTTATGCCATGGCACTGATGATGCAGACCATCTTCCTGAACGATGCTATTCGTTTGGAAATGTAAAACTCCTTCTTTCGCGATTCTGAACTGCGGCTTAGATGTTGCACAAAAAAATAACGACCGAAGGATTTCTCCTCTGGTCGTCGTCTGTTTGCCTCTTAGTGGAGGCTTATGGCTCTTTCGAATTATTTGCTCAGCGCGTTCACGTGGAGCTGTACACTCGACTTCAGGTTAGCGGCCTTATTCTTGTGAATAATGTTGCGCTTAGCCAGTTTGTCGAGCATCTTCTGCACCTTCGGCAGCAGAGCCTGAGCCTCAGTGGCGTCAGTCATGGCACGAAGCTTGCGAACGGCGTTACGCATGGTTTTTGCGTAATAGCGGTTGTGCAAGCGGCGTGTGGCCGTCTGACGAATTCTCTTGAATGATGATTTGTGATTTGCCATTGTTGTTTATTCTTCTTTTTCTTTGTAGCCCATAGGAGAATCGAACTCCTCTTTCAAGAATGAAAATCTTGCGTCCTAGCCGATAGACGAATGGGCCCCTCTAAGCGCTACAACCACACATTTGGGCTGAAACGCGAGTGCAAAAGTAGAAAGAGTTTTTTTATCTGCAAAACTTTTTTTAAATATTTTCTCTTTGCCGCCCTCTTTTTCTTGTGTCAACTGCTGTTTTTTTATTTCTGATGCGCATTTGTGTGCTTTTCGACCTCTTGTTTAGCGGAATAAACCTCATGGAGCACTTCAATGGAACGAAGGGTGGGGAAGTTGGGCACGTGCAGACTATAATATTTATTTATTACGTTGAGCAGTTGCTGGCGTTCGCTACCCGAAAGTTTGAAAAGATGCATGTTGTGGTAGTTCATGCGCAGCAGTTGAGGCATGAGCCTGGCCTGCTGGGGCGGCACAAAGTTTCCGTGTGTGGGTGCCGTTTCGCAATAGCAGCCAGCTTCGAGGTCGAAGCAGTAGCCATCGGTGTAGTGGCCGAGGTCGGGACGGAAGCCCAGCAGCCTCAGCAGTCGCATCAGAAACGTTAGGTGGAAATTGGCATATCCGCTGCTTGCTTCGTCATACCATCGCAGTGAGCTCTCAATGTATTCGAAGAGAGCAGCCGATGGGGGCTCTGTGCGCAGGGCATGGCTCAAAAATTCGGCCAAGAAGAGCGCTGTTCCCGTCTTGGTGTGGTCGTAGGGCAGGGTGCGATAGGCATAATCTACCTGTGCTGACTTGGGATGTGCCAGCCCCTTCGACTGGGCGTTCCATTCCAGAACAAGGTGCGTCAATGGCTGAAAGAGCGTGTGCTTGACGGCGGTTTTTTTGCTTTTCGAACGTCGCACGATAAACCCCACTACGCCGCAACGTTCGGTTAGCACGTTCGATATGAACGTGTCATCGGTGTAGCGAATGGTGTGTAGCACAATGGCGCGCGATTTCTGAAGCATAGTTTTGTGGTTATAAAATTAGGGAAATGCGCAGTGCACTTCCCTAATCTCTTTGGCACGCAATAATCGTTTGTGTGCTTAATCTTTAATTAGGTCGCGACCCGTCATTTCGGCAGGTTGTGGCAATCCCATTATGTGCAGCAACGAGGGTGCCACGTCGGCCAAAATTCCGCTTTCTACGCTCGCGTTCTTGTTCTCGGTGACGTAGATGAAGGGCACGGGGTTGAGCGAGTGGGCTGTGTTGGGTGTGCCGTCGGGATTGAGGGCATAGTCGGCATTGCCATGATCGGCAATGATAAGAGTCTCGTATCCTGTTTCGTTGGCGGCGGTGATCACGTCTTTCACGCATTCGTCGATGGCCACTACGGCTTTCTCGATGGCTTCGTAGACTCCAGTGTGTCCCACCATGTCGCCGTTGGCAAAGTTTACGACGATGAAGTCGTATTTGTCTTCGCGAATGGCTGCACAAAGTTTGTCCTTCACTTCATAGGCGCTCATTTCGGGCTTGAGGTCATAGGTGGCGACTTTCGGCGAGGGAACGAGCACGCGGTCTTCGCCTTCGAAGGGGGCTTCGCGTCCGCCATTGAAGAAGAAGGTCACGTGGGCATATTTCTCGGTTTCGGCCGTATGGAGTTGCTTGAGGCCTTGTTGGCTCAGGTATTCGCCCAACGTGTTCTCCACGTTTTCTTTTGGGAAGAGAATGTGTACACCCTTGAACGAGGCGTCGTAGGGCGTCATGCAGTAGTATTGCAGGCCGGGAATGGTGTGCATGCCTTGTTCGGGCATATCTTGCTGCGTCAGCACAATGGTGAGTTCCTTGGCGCGGTCGTTGCGATAGTTGAAGAAGATGACTACGTCGCCTTCCTTGATGCGTCCATCCACGTTGGCATTGACCAGTGGTTCCATGAACTCGTCGGTGTCCTTGCAGGTTTCGCAGTCGCGTTCGTAGCATCCCTGCACAGCGGCCACCATGTCGGTCTCCTGTCGGCCTTTGCCTTCCACTAATTGGTCGTAGGCCACTTTGATGCGGTCCCAGCGCTTGTCGCGGTCCATGGCATAGAATCGGCCTATGATGCTGGCAATGTGAGCACCTTGTTCATCGCAGTGCTTCTGCAGGTCGGCAATAAAGCCCTTTCCGCTCTTGGGGTCGGTGTCGCGGCCATCCATGAAGCAGTGCACGTAGGTGGTGTCGGCTATGCCATATTCCTTGGCAATGTCGATGAGTTTGAAGAGGTGGTCGAGCGAGGAGTGCACGCCGCCGCTCGAGGTGAGGCCCATCAGGTGCAGCCCCTTGCCATTCTTTTTTGCATATTCGTAGGCGCTGATGATTTCGGGGTTCTGCATAATGCTGTTGTCCTTGCATGCACGGTTGATTTTTACCAAGTCTTGATACACCACGCGGCCGGCACCGATGTTGAGGTGTCCCACTTCGGAGTTGCCCATTTGTCCGTCGGGCAAACCCACGTTTTCGCCGCAGGTGAGCAGTTGGGCATGGGGATAAGTGGCGTTCAGATGGTCCATAAAGGGAGTGGGGGTGCTGAAAATCACGTCGCTACGGTCGTGATTGCCAATGCCCCAACCATCGAGAATCATGAGGAGAGCTTTCTTTTTCATTGTATATGGTTTTGTTTATTGTTCTTTTCCTGAAGCGTCGATATGGTTGTCGTGCTTTCGGTCTGCAAAAGTACAACAAAAAACTGACGTATGGGCGAAACGTCAGCAAAGACTATTCATTGTGCATTTTGTTTAATCTGTTGAATAATAACGCCCTGTTTTTGTTCAATTCGTTGAATGGTCGTTGTTTGTCCTGATCTTTTACGACGCGGCATCAACCTTTTCCTTGACGTCCCTCATCTCATCGAGCATGGCGTCCTTGTACTCGAGCGGATTAAACAGGTGCACGCTGTCCTGGAAACAATCATCGGGCAAGCATTTTATGTTTTCTGAGTATATCTGCAGCAACTTTGCCATATGGGTGCCTGCTAGGACTGCATAGTCGTATCTTACAATCTGGTGCTTCTTGCTTTCGGCCGTCAGGGTGGGAACGAGGTATAATCTGAAGTGGTATTCTTCGCGCAGCGAATCCATCTTAGCCAAATACTCGATGGATATGGGCGAAAAGAGCGAATCGACCTCTGCGTCGAGTTCGATGTTTGGAGCCCATGCCGCACCGATGGTAAGGGGCAATTGCGAAAACTCGTGGAAGGGTATCTTTTCTATTTGTTTCACGACGTTTTCGCTCAATTGGTCTTTATACTCGTCGCGGTAGAAGGGTTTCAGGAAGTAATGATAGGTCAAAGTTTGGTTTAGGTTGTTGCTAAACGAGCCTGGATGGAATAGCATGTATACTTCCTCGGGCCTGTTGCCTGCCTGCAGAAAATTGTGGAGCAGCAGGTACTGTCCACACACGCCAACGGCCTGATTGTTGGCCAGCGAATAATAGTGGGCGTCGCCTTCGCGGTTGTCAAAAATTTGGTTGGCAGTGCTGTCGCCTATAATCAGTTTCTTTATCTCCACCTTTTTCTTGCTTTTCAATATGGCTCTGTAAACGTCGGCTCCTCCAAAATAGGGGAAATATGCTTTCAGTTTGTCCAGAAACAGCGCATTACAGGCATACGATGCCACAATCATCGTCGCCGCAAAGAGTAGGCTTCTCAAACAGAATAAACGTAGTTGCTTCATGGTTAGAACTGGAAATAGATGAACTGCTGACTGGCTCCCGCATATATCGATATCATCATGATGATGAGGAAGTAAATGCCCCAGCGTACGGCACGATAGTTAAAGGGCTTGATGGCCGAGAACTGCAGGGCGTGTTGTTTGTCGCGCTGCAACCATTCTATGGCGAGGAGCGCCATGCCGAAAAGTAGATAAGGCTTTTTATAAAGCAGCGAGGGGTCAAAAAACTTGTTCCGCACCATAGCCGTAAGATATTCAGCGGCTTGCGTCATGCTTTCGGCGCGGAAAATTATCCAGCCTATGATGGTGAGCACGAAGGTCAGCGCCATCTGCAGTGCCTCCTTGATGCTGGGCAAGTAATGCCCGTAGGCCACTACGTGCTCGTACTTGGTGTTGATGCTGAAAACATTATAGATGGCCAGCAACGTGGCATGGAACAACCCCCAGCAGACGAAGGTCCAATTGGCGCCATGCCACAGTCCGCTGATGGCCCAAACGATATACACGTTGCGAATAATCTTCCATTTGTCGCATCGGCTGCCACCCAGTGGAAAGTAAATATAGTCGCGAAACCACGTGGTCAGCGATATGTGCCAACGGCGCCAAAACTCTGGAATACTGCGCGAAAAATACGGAAAGTTGAAATTGCGCATCAGGTTGAAACCGAACAGGCGGGCGCAGCCGATGGCAATGTCCGAATAGCCCGAAAAGTCGCAATATATTTGGAACGTGAACAACACGCCGAGCAAAAAGAGTGTCATGCCGGGCAGTGCGTCATACTGGTTCCAATACTCGTTGACCAACGTGGCGCAATTGTCGGCAATGACAAGTTTCTTCAAAAAGCCCCACAACATCTGCCGCATGCCATCCACGGCCTGTGTATAGTCGAAAGTGCGCTGCCGCTGAAACTGGGGCAGTAGGTTCGTAGCGCGTTCTATGGGGCCGGCCACCAACTGCGGAAAGAAGCTGATGTAGGCAAAGAATTCCACTACATCGTGCGTGGCGGGCAGTTTCTTCTGATACACGTCAATCGTATAGCTGAGGGCTTGAAAAGTGTAGAAGCTAATGCCCACGGGCAATAGGATGTTTATCGTCACGCAGTCTAATTGCCAACCCAGCGACCTTAGCAGGGCGTCGAGGTTTTCTACGAAGAAGTTGTAATACTTGAAAACGCCCAATATGCCGAGGTTCAACACGATGTTGGCCGCACTCACCCATCGTTGTCGCTGCCTGTGTCCCTCATAGTGCTCAATGAGCCATCCGCTCGCGAAACTGCAAATTGAGGTGAGCGCTATCAGGAACAGAAAGCGCCAGTCCCACCATCCGTAAAAGGTGTAACTGGCCACCACAACCAGCAGGTTTTGCCACTTGCGGGTACGGAAAACAAACCAATAGAGCAAAAAGACTATCGGCAGGAACACCAGAAATTCTAATGAATTAAAAAGCATAGTGCGGCTCTTGCGTTAATAAGTTTGTAGTGAGCCAAAATAATTTAATTGGCCGATGAAACTTCCTTTTTTCAGCTTTATGGTTGCTTTCTTAACGCTGCGATGGCAAAAATACTAAATAAGTTCGACTTTCCCTTGCACTCTTTCAAAATATGTGTAGCTGTTCAGTGCTTTTCGCATAGCGCCCTTTTGCAATCGAGCAGGGCTGCCAGCGACCACGATGCCAGCGCGGCAGCGGCCGTCAACGAATGGCTGCTGAACAGCAGCAGGCAGAGGAAAGCTATCTCTGTGTGCAAAATTTTAAGGGCCTGAAGCGGACTGATCGTTTCTTCGAGTAGCGACGACATCAGTTTCGACAGGTCGCGCACAAAACGGCTCTGCAACATCACTTGCCCCAGGTTTCGAACACTCATGCGCCCTTGGCGCGCGTTGCTTGCAGCAAAATACATGGTAGTTCTCATAGTCTTAATATTATATATGGTGTATTGTGGATGTTTTTCTTTTTTCCACGTTGCAAAAGTGAGGCCTCGTGTTGACTCAGTTTGTCAATTAGCGGTGATTTGCGTTAAAAATTCAAGTATGTATTCTAAAGGTGGGCTCTGTCGCACCTTCGGCGCTTTTACTGTCGCGTGCCTTTAGGTACGCGACAATGATTACTGCGCATTTTCCGATGAAAACCCTCTCACATCGCACTAAAAATTTGTTAAATAATCTTTTTTCAAAAATTTTTAGTTTACCTGCTTTCATCGTGGCTGCGATGGCGTTTTTCGAGGTCGGGAAGTCGCGAAAAGTTGACAGCCCTCATCGCGCGTGCGTATCTTTGCCGCTGCCAAGGTTCTAAAGAAAAGGCACATGCCGGACAGATTCCTGACGATGACTGAGTGTGCCCCCAGCGGGT
>CADBQP010000031.1 GCA_902796835.1 uncultured Bacteroidales bacterium | reverse complement strand
TCCGGCATGTGCCTTTTCTTTAGAACCTTGGCAACGGCAAAGATACGCACGCGCGATGAGGGCTGTCAACTTTTCGCGACTTTTAGCAGACAAAAAACACTCCGCCAGTCGGAGTATCCACTGGCGAAGTGATTTTTTTGAAAAAATAAAATTTAACAGTTCAGATGGGAGTTTTGCTTGATTTTATTTCAAAACATTAAAAACATAGTTTTTAGGGTAAGTCTTCAAATAGTTTTCTTTATCTTTGCCAAGCATATTAGTGAACTGCGCTAAAGCTCCGTGAGCCTTGTGGCTCTTGCACAGAGACGGTGTGGGGCCTTGCTATATGCCTTTCTGTCAGATTATCAGGAGTTTCTCTTGTTTGTTTTGCAGACGAGGGGAGAGGAAGGATTGTGGCTTGTCTTCAGGTGCCGGCTGAGAATGGGGCGCGGCGCAGCACACAAATGCAACAGGGAGGTTTAGAAAAGTATATCAAATCTCATACGCTTCTCGAAAACAATGGCAAATGCAGCGTCAGAGGCTGTGCGTCCCATCTGGTATGCCGTGCGCACCTTCAACTGCAAGGAGATGGCTTTTAGTAATCACCTTGTCGAGAAAGGTGTGGAATGCTTTGTGCCCATGACCTATAAGGCCAAGCAAGGCAAGGATGGCGAAAAGCCTCGCAAAGTGTTGGTGCCCATCATTCACAACTATGTGTTTGTGAAACCCGGCGCCTTGTCCGATGAGGCGCTCACTGCCATCCTTGAAGAACTGCGAGACCCCTATTACATACTTCGCAACAAACAGTCGAAGAAGTTTTATGAAATCAGCGAGACCGAGATGAATGAGTTTCGGTTGCTCTGCGACCCGAACTTTGAGAACTCCATCTTTATGACCAGCGAAGAGGCTGAAGCCAAGCCCGGAAAAGAAGTGCGGATTGTGCAGGGAGCCTTTAAGGGGCTCACGGGCAAGCTCCATAGGGTGAAAAACCAGTTCTATTTCGTCAAAACCATGGGCGACCTGGGCGTGATGCTGCGCATAAGTCGCTGGTATTGCAAAGTAATCGATTAATTAGAATTCCAAGGAATAATGGAAGTTGTCAAAACAAACATAGAAGGAGTAGTAATTCTCGAGCCCCGTGTCTTTCACGATGAAAGAGGCTATTTCTTCGAGTCTTTTTCCGAGCGTGAATTTACTGAGAAAGTCATTGATACGCATTTTGTGCAGGACAATGAAAGCATGTCGACACGCGGTGTGATGCGCGGCCTTCACTATCAGCGCATGCCCTTCACACAGAGCAAACTGGTGCGTTGTGTGCGCGGTAGCGTAGTCGATGTGGCTGTCGATATTCGCCATGGTTCGCCCACCTACGGGCAGCATGTAGCCGTAGAACTGTCGGAAGATAATCATCGCATGTTTTTCGTGCCTCGGGGCTTTGCCCATGGCTTTGCAGTGTTGAGCGATGTGGCTGTGTTTCAGTATAAGTGCGACAACTATTATGCTCCGCAATCAGAGGGTGGCATCAGCCTGCTCGACAACAGTCTCGGCATATCCTGGCCCTTCGATAGTGCGGAAGCCATTATGAGTCCTAAAGATGCAGTCTACAAACCCCTCGCCGAGAGCCCAATCGACTTTCGCTATGGCGATAAACTCTATGAACTATGAAAATACTCGTCACCGGTGCCGGCGGACAATTAGGTAGGGAAATGCAGCGCGTGGCAGGCAACATGCCGAGCCACACCTTCATCTATACCGACGTGACCGATGAGTTCCAAAAACTCGACATCACCAATGAGGCCGAAACCCTCGCCTTTGTGGAGAAAGAGAATGTGGAAGTCATCGTGAACTGCGCCGCCTATACCAATGTTGACAAGGCAGAAAGCGACGAAGCCGCTGCCAATCTCATCAACAACGTCGGCCCGCGCAATCTGGCTCTGGCTGCCCAGCAGTGTAATGCCACGCTCATACACATATCGACCGACTATGTGTTTCAAGGCAACGGAAACACCCCCTGCGTGGAAACCGAACCCGCCAATCCGTTGGGAGTTTACGGTCGCACCAAATGGGCCGGAGAGCAGAGCATAGCCGCCACAGGCTGCAAGCATATCATTATTCGCACGGCATGGCTCTATTCCAAGCATGGCAAGAACTTTCTGAAAACCATGATGCAGCTCACCCGTGAGCGCAGCGAGCTCAAGGTGGTGTTCGACCAGGTGGGCACTCCCACCTATGCCGGCGATCTGGCCGAGGCCATTGCCTATATCATTGCCACCAATCAGCACTCCAGGCAGGGCATCTACCACTATTCCAACGAAGGCGTATGCTCCTGGTACGACTTTGCCGTGGCTATCAACAATGCCTGTGGCAACAACTGCCGCATAGCGCCCTGCCACAGCGACGAATTTCCCTCGCCCGTGAGGCGCCCTCACTACAGCGTGCTCGACAAAACGAAGCTGAAGCGCACCTTTGGGCTGAAAGTGCCCTATTGGCACACCTCCATGCTGCGCTGCATCGACGAAATAGAGGCCATTCAATCATAGAATAATAAACCCCGATAAAATAAACATTATGAACATTTTAATCACAGGAGGAGCCGGCTTCATAGGAAGCCACGTGGTAAGGCTCTTCGTAAACAAATATCCCGAATATCACATCGTAAACCTCGACAAACTCACCTATGCCGGAAACCTTGCCAACCTCAAGGACGTGGAGAAAGCCCCTAACTACACCTTTGTAAAGGCCGATATCTGCGACTATGAGAAAATGGTTGAGGTAATGGAAACCTACCACATCGAAGGCATCATCCACCTGGCAGCCGAAAGCCATGTGGACCGCAGCATCAAGGACCCCTTCACCTTTGCACGTGTCAACGTGATGGGCACCCTTTCGCTCCTCCAGGCAGCCAAGGTATATTGGGATACCCTGCCCGAACGATACGAAGGAAAACGATTCTATCACATATCGACAGACGAGGTGTATGGAGCCCTCGAACTCACCCATCCCGAAGGCATAAAACCTCCGTTCTCAACCACCGCTTCTTCGTCGGAACACCACTTGGCCTACGGCAGTGAATTCTTTGTGGAGACCACAAAATACAATCCCCATTCCCCCTACAGCGCTGCCAAAGCCTCGAGCGACCACTTCGTGAGGGCCTATCACGACACATACGGACTGCCCGTGGTAGTTACCAACTGCTCAAACAACTACGGGCCCTATCAATTTCCCGAAAAGCTCATCCCTCTCTTCATCAACAACATACGTTTGCGCAAGCCCTTGCCCGTATATGGAAAGGGAGAGAATGTGCGCGACTGGCTCTATGTGGAAGACCACGCGCGTGCCATCGATCTCATTTTCCACAAGGGTAAAGACGCCGAGACCTATAACATAGGCGGCTTCAACGAGTGGAAAAACATCGATATCGTGAAGGTGCTCATCCGCGTCACCGACCGTCTTTTGGGTCGCCAAGAAGGAGAAGACATGGACCTCATCACCTATGTCACCGACCGCGCCGGCCACGATCTGCGCTATGCCATCGACAGCAGCAAACTGCAGCGCGAACTTGGCTGGGAGCCCAGCCTGCAATTCGAGGAAGGCATTGAGAAAACCATCCGCTGGTATCTCGACAACCAAGAGTGGATGGACAACGTCACCAGCGGTGACTACCAAAAATATTACGAGGAAATGTATCGGGGGAGGTAAGGATAGAAGTTTTCTATTATAATGCAGCCATCTCAATCTAATGCAGGTCATAATAAACGAATAGCTAAGAATACTATGCTGTTGTCTGTGAGGATGATCATCTTGATGGTGGTCAACCTCTATATATCACGCATTGTTCTCGAGGCTTTAGGCGAAGAGGATTATGGTATTTATACAACGGTCGCTGGTTTTGTTACTTTTGCTAGTATTTTGAGTGGTAGTGTTTCGAATTCAATAAGCCGATATCTAACAATATATCTGGAAAAAGGTAATCTACAAGATCTTAAAAGAGTTTTTGCAACATCCATAAGCATACAGTTGGTTTTGAGTTTGATGATTCTTGTGATGTTTGAATTATTGGGTGTTTGGTATGTTTACGGAAAACTTAATTGCCCTCCCGATAGAGTCGACGCAGCTATGGCTGTTCTTCAGTTTTCTTTGTTTACTTTTATAGTTAATCTGTTGAGTGCTTCATATAATGCAACTATAATTGCTCATGAGAGAATGAACGCTTTTGCATATATAAGTATAGTAGAAGCTCTGCTGAAATTAGGAATAGCTTTCTCGATAGTTTCGTTTTCAAAGGATAAGTTAATTCTTTTTGCAGGTTTAATGTTTCTATCAGCACTAGTAGTTAGATTAATTTATTCAATCTATTGCAAGCGACATTTTGAAGAATGCCGTTATGAGTTTGGGTGTGATAAGAAGTTGTTTAAAAAAATGTTTTCCTTTGCAGGTTGGAACTTCATAGGCACGGGATCATATGTTTTGATGACTCAAGGTGTAAACATCTTAATGAACTTCTTTTTCGGCTTGCCAATCAACGCAGCACGAGGGGTTGTAATGAAAGTAGAAGCTACCATTAATCAATTTATCAATAATTTTACGACGGCTGTAAATCCACAAATCATAAAATCGTATAGCCGGCATGATGTCGGATACATGCATGATTTAGTTTGTTTAAGTTCGAAATACAGTTATTTTATTCTTTGGGCTATTTCGTTGCCACTCCTCATGGAATCGGAATTTATTATTAACCTATGGCTGAAAGTACCTCTACCTCAGACTGTTGTGTTTTTTAGGTGGATGATATGTCTGTCTTTGTTGTCTGTCATTTCCAACCCGTTGATTACTTCTTTCTATGCAACTGGGAATATAAAGAGATATCAGATTGTAGTTGGTGGGCTTGGTTTACTGGTGTTTCCTCTAGCATGGGGTGCATTTGCTTTAGGATATCCTCCCTATTTCGCCTATGCTATTCAATTTGGAGTCTTTCTTTTACAATTGCTGAGTCGGCTTTTGTTGTTGCGAAGAATGATTAGTTTTTCTATTAGAAATTTTATTTTTGAAACATTGTTGAAAGACCTCGTTGTGACGATTATATCAATAGCACTTCCTTTAATTGTTGTTTTGTTTTTCGCACCTTCATTGGAACGTTTTATACTAAGTGTTTTGGTGAGTATGGTAGCGGTTGGTTCTGCTATATATCTATTAGGATTTTCTAAACGGGAAAAAAGTGCAATAATGCGATATACACGAGATTTTAGGAAATCAAAGTTTTATCATAACAGATAGTAAGTATGACATTTAAGACACTAAGAAGAAAATACTTGTGGTTTTTATATCAACCACTCTATATACCTATCCGTGACTTTGTTTTGTCGCGAAAACGAAAATCAGATGCTTATGTTTTAGAACGTTTGATTGAACAAGATGAACCTCAACGTATTTTCTATCTTGGTATTACTCAACATTCGAACTTAGGTGATCTTGCTCAGCATTATTGTATAAGACAATGGCTTAAAGAATACTTTCCTGGAGTCCCCGTGTATATGTTTGAATCTGACAGTGTGGTCGAAAAGCAATTTGGTTTTATTGATAAACTTAAAAAAGTGATAAGACCAAATGATCTGATTGTATTCCAAAGCGGTTACACCACTCAGGATTTAGGAGGCAATCACGAACAGATGCATCGAATGGTAATAGATGCAATACCAGAAGCCAACATTCTTATGATGCCGCAAACTGTTTTTTTTCAAAATGAAGAGAACAGAAAACGAACTTCCATCTCTTATAATAAGGCAAAAAAAATGTTGTTTCTGGCAAGAGATAAATATTCAGGAAGCCAAGCAAAAGAAATGTTTCCCAATATAAGAGTTTACGATTATCCTGATATTGTAACATCCTTAATAGGCACTATTTCTTTTCCAAGACAACACAAGGGGGTGTACTTTTGTCAACGTAATGATGGAGAAAAATTATATAGTAATGAAAGCTTGAATGCGTTGAAAAAACGAATACGTAAAAACGGAGATAAAGTTACATCGGGGGACACTTCTCTTTCTTTACCTTATTTTATCATTAGAAAGTATTTGAAGTATTTTATAGAAAGAGAAATTGCTAAGTTTGCAAAGTACGACGTAACAATTACCGATCGTTATCACGGAACGATATTTTCTCTAATAGCCGGAACTCCCGTAATAATAATTAAGACAACAGATCATAAAGTGGTTACAGGAGCTGAATGGTTTAGAGGAATATATGATGATTATGTTTATGTGGCAACAGATCTTGATGATGCATACAGAATTTATTTGGAGATAAAAAATAAAAAACTTTCTCATCATTTATCATCACATTTTAATGATGAGTATTATAGCGCAAAACTCCGTAAATTGGTATCTGATGTGATAAATATTTAGTGTTATGTATACATATTATAAGAGTATTCAACTACT
>CADBQP010000030.1 GCA_902796835.1 uncultured Bacteroidales bacterium | reverse complement strand
GCTTCAGGATGGGCTTGAACCAACGACCCCCTGATTAACAGTCAGGTGCTCTAACCAACTGAGCTACTGAAGCAGGTTGCTTTCTTTGACAGACACACCCTTGCACTGGCTCTTTCTCTTCCTTTTACAACCCTTCGGCTTGGGTGCTTTATCAAATTAGCGGTGCAAAAGTAACGCATATTTTTAAATTAAGCAATATCTTTGCAAAAAAAATTATCTATGAGTAAAGTTATCGGAATGGGCAACGTCTTAGTCGATGTGCTGGCCCAAGTAGAAAGCGAGAGTGTTCTCAACCGTTTACAGCTACCTAAAGGCTCCATGCAACTCATTGACGCCGAGGGATATGAATACCTGAGCAATGTGCTTGAAGTGCTACCCACAAAGCGCACCACGGGCGGCTCGGCAGCCAATACTATGCTGGCCCTGGCCTGTCTGGGAGGCCAGACCGGACTTATCGGAAAAACTGGCGATGACGTTAACGGAAACTTTTTTGCCGCCAACTGCCGACGCTGCGGCATCGAATTCGTGCGGCTCATCGATGACCAAAACTCAACCGGAGTAGCCACAGTTTTTATCACACCCGACGGGCAGCGCACCTTCGGAACCTATCTGGGAGCCGCAGCCAACATGAAGGAAAGCGACCTGAAGCCCGAATTCTTTGAAGGATGCGATTATTTCTACGTCGAAGGCTACCTGGTTCAGAACCACGACCTCATTGACACGGCCTTCGACATGGCTCGCGCAGCCGGACTGAAAACGTGTCTTGACCTTGCCTCCTATAACATTGTGGAGCAGGAACACGGCTTTTTTGAACACTTGCTGAAGAAAACCGACATCGTTTTTGCCAACCAGGAAGAGAGCTACGCCTTTGCCCATGCCGAACCCGAAGAAGCGCTGGAGAAACTGGCCGACTACTGCGAAACAGCCGTCGTAAAAGTGGGGAGCCGAGGAGCCATTGCCCGCCGTGGCAGCGAACGCGCAGAAGTGCCGGCTATGAAAGTAAACGTGGTCGACACCACCGCAGCAGGCGACTATTTTGCAGCCGGATTTCTCTACGGCCAAACCCACCAACGCTCTCTGCAAGAATGCGCACGAATAGGAGCCCTGCTGTCCGGACACGTGGTGCAGACCGTGGGCACACGCCTCGAAGACGCAGTGTGGAAAAACATTAAAGAAAACCTTTAAGTCAGCCCCCAGAAAAAGACATCAAGAAACTGCCCTTCCCCTCCCTTACTACCGACACCCACAATGAAACGCATTCTTCAAATATCGCTTTTCAGCCTGCTTTGCCTGCCAACGGTTGCGCAGACGGAACACAATTTCGAAGTGTCGAAATACCTCGACATCTTCAACAGCCTCTATCGCGACCTCGACCTTTACTACGTTGACACGCTCAATGCAAAAGAAAACGTAGGCAATGCCCTGCTCTACATGCTCGACCAGCTCGACCCCTACACGGCCTACTATTCGCCCGACCAAAAGGCCGACCTCGAGCAACTGACCACCGGAAAATATGCCGGCATAGGTTCGCCCATTCGCTATAAAAAGAGCGAAAAACGCTGTGTGTTCGACGGGCCCTATGGAGGCATGCCGGCCCAGCAAGCCGGAGTCAGGTCGGGCGATGTCATTTTGCGCATCAACGGAAAAGACGTGGGAACGGCCGAGCCCTCCGAACAAAACACATACACCACCGGCATCACCCGACAACTGCGCGGCGACGCCGGCACTACCTTCGAACTCACCGTGAAGCGCCCGGGCCACGCCAAACCCATTAGCATGAAGATTACGCGCGCCAACATTGAGCGCCCCGTGCTCGAACTGAGCAAAATGCTCAACGACTCTGTGGGATATATCGCGCTTTCGGGATTTACGGAAAACACTTCGCGCAACGTGCGCATGGCACTGGCAGAGCTGAAGAAGCAAGGCGCAAAAAACCTGGTGCTCGACCTGCGCCACAACCCGGGAGGGCTGCTCACCGAAGCGGTAAACCTCGTCAACTTGTTCATTCCCAAAAACAAAGAAGTGGTTTCCACCCGAGGCAAAACTAAAGAAGCCACACGCATATATAAAACCCAAGAAGAGCCCTTCGACCTGCAGATACCGATAGTGGTGCTCGTCAACAACAACACAGCCAGCTCGGCCGAAATCACATCGGGCGCACTTCAAGACTACGACCGCGCAGTTATTGTGGGACTGCGCACCTACGGAAAAGGACTCGTGCAACAAACACGCCCTCTCCCCTACGATGCCGCCTTCAAGCTCACCACCAGCAAATACTTCATACCAAGCGGGCGCTGCATACAAGCCTACGACTTCAAAAACCGCAACGAAGACGGCATGCCGAGCCACCTGCCCGACTCGCTCTGCAAAACTTTCTACACCACAACGGGCCGACCCGTGAAAGACGGAGGAGGAATTACCCCCGACATAGCCGTCAAGCTCGACAGCATGTCAAACATCCAAAGATATCTCATCACGAGCGACGTGCTTTTCGACTTCTGCGTTGACTTCTACCAACACCACCCCACCATAGCACCTCCGTCGGTCTTCAAACTCAGCGACGCCGACTTTGAGCGCTTCGTGGAATGGGTCAAGAAAAGTGATTTCACCTACGACGTTCAAAGCCAGCGCGTCTTGAAACTGCTGCGCGAAGTGGCCGCCGCCGAGGGATATTCCGACGAAGTGAATGACGAACTGAAGGCAATCGAAGAAAAAATGAAGCCAAATCTTGAGCGCGACCTGCGCCATTGGCGCAGCGACATCACGAAAATCATCGAAACGGAAATCGTAAACAACTTCTACCACGAGCAGGGACTCGCCGAATATAGCCTGCGCCAGAATCCTTATATCGAAAAAGCCCTCGAAATCCTTGGCAACACGGAAGAATACCACCGCATCCTCAAAAAATAACACCACACGATAACACCATGAAACACTTTCTCTCACTGGCCAGCGCCACACTACTCGCCATCCTTTCGGCCACGGCACAATATACCCCAAGCCCCGAAAACATCGCCGCGCGCCAACAATTCTCGGCAGACCGCTTTGGAGTGTTCATACACTGGGGCACCTACAGCCTCTTTGCACAAGGCGAATGGTATCTAAACGCAGGGCTCAACGAAAAAGAATACAGCAAGGCAGCCAGCGCCTTCTATCCCCATCGCTTCAATGCCGACGAATGGGTGAAGGCCATCAAGGATGCCGGAGCCAAATACATCACCTTCACCTCGCGCCACCACGACAGCTTCTCCATGTTCAAAACAGCCGAAAGCAACTACAACATCGTAGAGGCCACCCCCTTCGGACGCGACGTGGTGGGCGAACTCTCCGATGCCTGCCAGCGACAGGGCATAGCGCTCCACCTCTACTATTCCATTCTCGACTGGCGACGCTGCGACTACCCCATAGGCCGAACCGGAAGGCACACCGGCCGACAACTCAGGCCCAACTACGACACATACTTCGGCTTCATGAAAAACCAGCTGAGCGAACTGCTCACCAACTACGGCCCCATTCGCGCCATATGGCTCGACGGATATTGGGACCACGACGCCGACACCATACCCTTCGACTGGCGAATGGAGGAACTCTATCGCCACGTGCACACGCTGAAACCCGCCTGCCTCATTGGCAACAACCATCACATAAGCCCCATCGAGGGCGAAGACTTCCAAATGTTTGAGCGCGACCTGCCCGGCGAAAACACAGCCGGCCTCAGCGGACAAGACGTGAGCCAGCTGCCACTCGAAATGTGTCAGACCATGAACGGAATGTGGGGATACAAGGTGGCCGACCAAAACTATAAGTCGTCCGGCGAACTCATACGACTGCTCATAAGGGCTGCGGCCAAGGGCTCGAACCTGCTGCTCAACATAGGGCCACAGCCCAACGGCGAACTACCGCAGGCTGCCCTCGAGCGGCTCAAAGACATGGGACAATGGATGCGCCGCTACGGCGAAACCATATACGGCACCACACAAGGACCCATTGACGAGCAACCCTGGGGAGTCTCCACAGCCAAAGACAACGTAATCTACCTGCACGTGTTCAACCCCGAGACTGGCGACATAAAAATACCGATGAAAAGGCGAATTTTGAGTGCAAAAGTGGTCAACACCGGCCAAGCTATTATGGCCAGGACCGACAAGAAGGCAGGAACCGCCACATTCAACGTTTCAAAACTCGACGGCGAGCCCGATGTCATCATTAAAATAGTGATGAAACAATGAACAGCGTCCTGCTCGAAGTCTGCGTCGGAAACCAACTCAGCGCAGAGGCTGCCGTGGCCGGCGGAGCAAAGCGCATAGAACTTTGCAGCGCCCTGCCGCTGGGCGGACTCACTCCCTCGGCAGGACTGCAGAAAACCATTCGCCAACGCTATCCCAACCTCACCATCCACGTACTCATACGCCCACGCGAAGGAAATTTTGTGTATTCGCCGACCGAAGTCAACGAAATGGTGGCCGACATCGAAACAGCCATCAGCCTCGGGGCCGACGGCATCGTGTCGGGAGCACTCACGCCCGATGGCAGAATAGACCTTGAGGCCACAAGCCGACTCATCGAGGCAAGCAAAGGGAGACCCTTCACCTTCCATCGCGCCTTCGACCATACCGCCATGCCCCTGCAGGCACTCAGCCAGCTCATCACACTACGGTGCACACGCATACTCACCTCAGGCCAGGCCAACACAGCCGAAGAAGGCATCCTCATGCTGAAAAAACTCGTTGAAACGGCACAAAACAGAATCATCATCATTCCCGCAGCCGGCATTACACCACAAAACGCAAAGCACATTGCCCTCGCAACCGGAGCCACAGAAATCCACGCTTCGTGCACCGCGAAAACAACCGACAAGTCTCTTCGCTCAGACCACCCTGCCACACAAAACAACACAGTCAAAGCGAAAATGGGCATAAACGACAATGGCACCACGCTCTTGACCAGCGCCGAGAGCGTAAGACAAATCATCGAAGCCTTTCAAGCCTGACATCAAACCCACCAATAAGCTACAATCAAACAGTTGGCTCAACAATTTAAACTGTTGGCTCAACAATTTAAACTGTTGAGCCAACTGTTTTCACAACTAAGCCGAAAAGATTTATTCTCACCCTACTCGGCACAGGACATAGCCAATAAAAGTCTGCGGTTTCATCGCTGATTTTTCGCCAAAGCCACGCGGCGCCACACTTCCTCGATGGAAAGCCCCGAGTCGTCGGTCTCCACATGAAATCGGCCCTCGGGAACCTTCTTTAATGCTTCGGCATTGAACAGAGGCCCGAAACTCAGGTCGAAATCGGCCTCGAGCAACTGGCAAGCCAGCGAGGCCTTTCCACGAAAACCATGCACAGTCCAGCGCACTGTGGGACGAAGCTCGGCACGCAGGCGAAGCAGCACATCGAAGGCGCGCACACAATGAATGGTGAGCGGCTTGCGCAACTCTTCGGCCCACTCGGCATGCTTTCTGAACACATCTACCTGCCGTTCCAAGCTTCCCCGAAGCCGGTCGAAGCCCACTTCGCCAATCGCCACCACCTGCCGATGCCTGCACAAGACTTCGGCACCCACAAGCAGCCGCTCACAGTCGTCGGCAGTCCACCACGGATGAACCCCCACGCTATAAAGCGCCCCCGGCTGCGGCAAAAATTCTTCGGGAGCCTCGACCACATGGCGCGGCAGGCAGACAATGGCCTCACCAGGTGGTGCTGAGAGCCAATGTGTATGGAAATCGAAAAGCTTCATCGTCAATTCGCTTAATTAGTGAGCTCATGGCACAGGATCATAGCCATGTCCGCCCCACGGATGGCAACGCAATATGCGGCGGATGGCCAGATAGAGCCCCCGAAAGGGACCATGCTTTTGCAATGCCTCCACAGCATACTGCGAGCACGTGGGTGTGAAGCGACACACGGGCGGAGTGAGCGGCGAAATGAACTTCTGATAGCCGCGAATGGGCAGTATCAGCAACTGGGAAAGGAGGCGACTCAATTTTTTCATGACTTTTCGTGAAGCGTTTCGTTGAGTCGCTGCAAGAGATTGACCACTTTTTTTTCTATTTCGGCCGAAGGCGTCAGATGATGGCTCATCCAAAGAAAAGCCATGTGCACACATTTTCCCGAAGGCACAGAAACGAGTGCCTTGTGATGACGATAGGCCTCGCGAAGCTGGCGCTTCGTACGATTGCGGTCCACCGCGTGCCTGAAATGTCGTTTAGGCACACTAAACATAACCTTGGCCGACGGCTCATGAGCCTTAGCCTCGACCACACGCCAAACCACACGAAGCGGATAGGCCGCTGCCGAACGGCTACCGGGCTCGAAAAGAGCTTCAATGTCGCGACTCAAGCACAAGTGTTCAGACTTGGGGAAGCGAAAAACGTGGGCAGAAGATAGGACTTCGGACATAAATAAACGAAAGAGATGGGCGATTGTACGCCGCAAAGGTACAAAATAAAAACCAATGCAGATATAACGATACCTTCAGGCTACTTCAACCATCGGTAAAAGCCGCCACCTACGGCCGCCACCAAGCCTCGCATCTCCATGTCGAAAAGCAGGGCCGAAAGCTGCTGAATGGGCACGTCAAGCTCCACCACGAGCTGATTGATTGCCTTTCGATCCTTTCCATCCAGGCATTGGCGAACGGCTTCCTCCTGTGGCGTAAGTTCCAAAAACATCTCACGCTGCACGGGCTGGGCAATGGGAGCCCAATTCATGTCGTCCACCAACTGGCTGGCCGAGGTGATGAGCGTGGCCCCGTTTTGGCGAATGAGGGCGTTGCAGCCATCAGAATACTGGTCGGAAATGCGGCCAGGAAAAGCGAAGACCGAACGATTGTAGTCCTGAGCCAATCCGGCAGTGATGAGGGCACCACCCTTGGCTGCACTCTCAACAACCACTGTGGCGGCACACATGCCGGCTACAATGCGATTGCGGCGCACAAAGTTTTCGGCCCGAGGCTGGGTGTGCGAAAAATATTCGGTGAGCAAACCACCCTGCTTCACCATCTGAGAAGCCGTCGTACGATGAAGGCTGGGATAAATGGTGTCGAGCCCATGGGCCAGCACCCCGACGGTGGGCAGTCCCTCTTCCAGGGCTGCCTTGTGAGCGTGGATATCCACCCCATAGGCCAATCCGCTCACCACAACCACGTCGGGAAGCAACTGGCGCAAATCGGCGCAGAAGTGCCGACACAAATCGCGCCCATAGTCGGTTATGCGGCGCGTTCCGACCACAGCCACTGTGTGGGGAGCATTCAGCGAAGCCGTACCTAAATAGAATAACACCAGAGGCGCATCAGGACACTGGCGTAGCAGCACTGGGTAGCCGGGGTCGTTGAAAGCCAGAACCTGAATATTTTTCTCCCTGCAAAAGTCTAATTCACGCTGTGCCCTGTCCAGCAGCTCCTGCTTGTGCTCTAAGGCCTCCTTCAGCCTTTGTTCAAGGCGCGGACTTAGGTTGGGAGGCAACAACTGCTCCTCAAAAAAACCGCGTACCGAGGGCATGGCCTCATAGAGCAGCAAAGCGTTTGAGGGATTGAAGGAAAAAAGATGGCTGAAAGCCAGAGTATAGACAATGTCGGGCATCGCGTAGAGATTAAATATAGTCTTTGAAGCGCTCGTTCAGAAGCTGACAGTCTTGCAAGCGGCCGTTAACAAGACAGACGATGTCAGTGACGGCCTTGAGCACGATTTTTTCGTCGGGAAGCCGGTAGATATCCTGCATAAACACGTAGCGTAGCCCCTCCTTGCGCAAGGCAAGCCGCGTCACGAAGTCATCGCCGCTACGCAGCGGACTTTTGAATTGCATGCTGAGCCGCGCCACCACGGTGTCGATGCCTTGGTCGTGAAGCTCCGCAAAATTCAATCCATGAGCTCGTAAGAATTCATTACGGGTATGCTCCGTGTAGTGCTGATAATTGGCGTTGTTCACAATGCCTTGCAGATCGCATTCATAGTCGCGCACTCTGAAATTGAGCGAATAGATATATTTCATAGGAAAATGGTCGCTATCGTTTTTGTTTCATATACTCGGTTCCAAACCTGCAACGCAGACAGTCTTTTCGGTCGCAATAGTTAAGCCTGAGCTGTAGAAGCGCCTGAGAGTCGGCTGCCGACGACACACACAAACCTGCCTGCTGCCAACTTCGGGTAATGTGATCGGCTTCGGCCTTGATTTGCTCAAGCAAACTGTAGGCACGCTCGCAAAGCTCGTCTTTTCCCACTCTTCGCCCATAGATGAAAAGCATTGGCGCTACGGCATTGATGATGAGCAGATCGGCTGTACGTTGATTTATACGCTTGGGAGCTTCGACTGTCGGCTTTCCAAAGACATAATGTGTGCGCCAATAATCGGTGGTAGCCGTCATCAGCAATTCACGAAGGCCTTCTATGCTGCTCGTCTCGATGAGCCTACTCAAATTGATGCGCTGCTCATGATAGAGTCGGGAGAGTTGCGAAAGCCGTATCTGAGGAAAATTCTGAGGACGCATCCTCAACATTCTCCACTGACTGTAAGGAACTGGCCGGAGAGAGAACTTATGGCTCAGAAACTGATATTCGCGCTGCAACTGAAGAAAGTATTCATCGCGGCGAGCACTTTCAACCCGCTCATTCGACAAGAGGCCGGCCTGTCCCATGAAAAACGCTTCCACCTGCACCAGATTGTCGCGATGCTTACCCACTGCCATGAGCGGCACCGAAAGGGCCCATTGCTCAAAGGCATCGCTGTTTACGCCAAACCCGAAAGCACGTGCAAGAGCCACGAAAAAGGCATATTCCAGGTCGCCTTTGGAACGCTCCAGATAGTTTGCTATGCGCAGCGTCTTTTGTTCCAGGCGTTCCACACAGAGCGCACTGAGCCAGGCATGAGTCTTGAGCGAGGGCAGATGCGGAATAATGCGATAGCAGGGGGGATATTTTTCTTCAGCCATCAGTTCCTGGTAATTCTGCCTCACATTGTCGGGGACGCTCAACTGCAACTGTGGCACCCTTTCGCCACGCTTGGTAAGCACATCGCCCTCGAGGCGCTCAACCACATGGAGAACCACGTTTTGATAGGCCTCATCGCCATCGTGACCGTGGCGATACCAGTCGGAACTCTGCTCGTGTATTTCCACATTGCCCACCCACAACATGCCATCGAGCTTTATTTTTGCATTGAAAAAGTCGGGACCGGCATTGTGATTGTGCATGCCCACATCGATTACCTCGACCGTGCGGCCATCGTCGGTGACGAGACCCGTTGGCGCAAAGAGTTTGTTTTTCCAAACGTAGTGAAGAGGCAGTTCCATATGGAATAGTTTCTATGAAGTGGGAATTGGCATTCGCCACGTTGACTATAATGCCAAGTAGCTACGGCGAAGTTACTAAAACTGTCGCGACATGACGAACAAACGGGCCAATTTTTTAAAGAATAGGCTCGTTTGAAAAAATATAGGGCCGGCTTATGTCACAAAAAAAGCCGCCAAGATTCACATCGGGGCGGCGAAATGATGGTATTATTGTAAGATGAAAAGACAATGCCTTAACCCAAATTCACATCTAGGCGGTCGGCAAATTTTATAACTTGTTCAAACATCCTCACTTGGATGTAAATCCTTTTTTCCACGGCAAAATTATGATAAATTTTGATATCTTCCAAATTTTGTAAACTTTATTTTGCAAAATAAGGGATAAAAAGTTAAAAAACTGCCTTTCGGCCTACTGCAGAGCGAGGCTGCCGTAGTCAGAACGGCAGCCTCGCTTCCTTATACGAAACTTTATTGATTATTGTCCCCCCCCAACTACGCGTCGATGTTGGCGTAGGTAGCATTTTTCTCAATGAAATCGCGGCGCGGCCCCACGTCTTCACCCATCAGCATGGAGAATATGTAGTCGGCCTCAGCAGCATTTTCCACCGACACTTGCTTGAGGAGTCGCGTCTCGGGGTTCATGGTGGTTTCCCACAGCTGTGTGGGGTTCATTTCTCCCAGACCCTTATATCGCTGCGTGGTGATACCAGCCTCGGATCCGTCGCCGTATTGCTCGATGAAGCGTTGGCGGGCAGCATCGTCGTAACAGTATTCTTCAATTTTGCCTTTCTTGCATCGATAGAGGGGCGGGTTGGCTATGAAGAGGTGGCCTTGCTCAATGATTTGGGGCATGTAACGATAGAATAGGGTCATGATGAGCGTGTCGATGTGTCGGCCATCGACATCGGCATCGGTCATGATTATAATCTTGTTGTATCGCAGTTTTTCAATGTTGGCCTCTTTTGAATCTTCGTCTACTCCGAAGCGCACGCCGAGGGCCTGGATAATGTTGTTTACCTCATCGCTTTCGAAAGCCTTGTGCCACATTGACTTTTCTACGTTCAAAATTTTTCCGCGCAGGGGCAGAATGGCCTGAGTTTGGCGCGAACGTCCTTGCTTTGCACTTCCGCCGGCCGAATCTCCCTCAACGAGGAAGAGTTCGCAAATCTCAGGGTTCCGGCTGGAGCAGTCGGCCAGTTTTCCGGGCAGTCCGCCACCGCTGAGCGGGCTCTTGCGTTGCACACTCTCGCGAGCCTTGCGAGCGGCAATGCGGGCTGTTGCTGCCAAAATAACCTTGTCGACAATCAGCTTAGCCTCCTTAGGATGTTCCTCCAAATAATAGCTCAACGCCTCGCCCACGGCTTGGTTGACGGCGCCTGTCACTTCGCTGTTGCCCAACTTCGTTTTGGTTTGTCCCTCAAACTGTGGCTCGGCTACCTTAACGCTAATGACGGCTGTAAGGCCTTCGCGAAAGTCTTCTCCGGCTATTTCTATCTTGGCCTTTTCTATTTGTTTGGCTGCCGTTTCTTCGGCGTATTTTTTAAGTACACGGGTCAGCGCCTGGCGGAAACCTACGAGATGGGTGCCGCCTTCGATGGTGTTGATGTCGTTGACGTAGCTATGCACGTTTTCGTTGTACGAAGTGTTGTACATAATGGCTACCTCGATGGGGATGTCGTTTTTTTCGGTATTGAGGTAGATTACGTCGTCGAAGAGGTGCGTGCGGCTGGAGTCGATGTAGCGCACGAACTCCTGCAGTCCGGCTTCGCTGTAGAACACTTCCTCGCGCAGGTTGCCCTCTTCGTCGGGACGCTCATCGCGCAACGTGATGCGCACTCCGGCATTGAGGAACGAAAGTTCGCGCATGCGGTTGGCAATGATTTCGTACTTGTAATAGGTGGTGGTGAAGATGGTATCGTCGGGCCAAAATTGCTGACGTGTGCCGCGCAGTGTGGTTGTGCCCACTTCTTTCACGGGATAGAGTGGCCGCCCGACTTCGTATTCCTGCTGATAGATTTTTCCGTCGCGAAACACTTGCGAGGTCATGTGCTTTGAAAGTGCATTGACGCAGCTTACGCCAACTCCGTGGAGTCCGCCCGAAACTTTATAGGAATTCTTGTCGAACTTTCCTCCGGCATGCAACACGGTCATCACTACCTCGAGAGCTGAGCGGTGTTCCTTGGGGTGCATGTCCACGGGTATGCCGCGGCCATCGTCCTGAACGATTATACTATTGTCCTTGCAAATGGTTACTTCTATGTTTTTGCAATATCCGGCAAGGGCTTCATCAATACAGTTGTCCACAGTTTCGTAAACAAGGTGGTGGAGTCCTTTTTCGCTGATGTCGCCAATATACATGGCAGGGCGCTTGCGCACGGCTTCAAGGCCTTCGAGCACTTGAATGTTGGAGGCCGAATAGTTTGTGGCGCCCGTTTGCTGTTGATTATCCATTAATTTTTCTTTTTGTTTCCTGTTTTGTGGCCCTCAAGGCCTTAAAAGCAAGCAAAAGTACTAATTTTTTCTCACGCGCGCGTAATATTATATGGAGTATTTTTTATTTTTTTCAAAAAAAATGGGCTTTCCGACATAAAATCCACGTTATCGGCCAATCTGTCTGCGAATTTGCATCTCGGCTTGTGTGTTGCAAAAGAGGCTATGCCGCTCGGCATAGCCTCTTTCTCGAACATAGACATAACAATTTAATTCTTTTCTCGCCCTGCCTGCCGGAGCTGTCGTCTCGACGTGCCGACGGTGGGGCGTTTCTCCTTTGTGGTTAAAACGGAGATGGTGCCTTGCGGCTTGATTACTTACATTTATTTTTTTATGCTGCAAAATTATGCCACTTTTGTGCCTCTGGCAATACCCAATTTGAGTGATTTTGAGCATTTTGCCCGTGAATCAGGGTTAGAGCGGGTCTATGCTATGTCTGTATGGCCACATGGTGGTTCCTTGTCTGCTGCGAAACAGGAGGCTACTCCGACTGGCTGTTCAGCTTATAGGTGAACGAAACGAGGAGGCTCAAGTTGCGCGCCCCTTGCCTGCTGAACTTTGTCAGGCCAATGTCGGTTTCGAGTGCCGCAACGAGCCCGTTGTGGAACTGATAGCCCAATGCAAATTGCAACCCGGCATCGAAACGATGGGTATCGCCGCCGAATGTGGGATTTGTGTAATAAAACTTCTCAGCACCGGCAGCCGTGCCGTCGCCGCGCGTCTTGCATTTTCCGCCAATGCCATAGGCCACGTATGGACCGCCACTGAACATGATGTATTGCGCC
This sequence comes from uncultured Bacteroidales bacterium, assembly GCA_902796835.1. Lineage (GTDB taxonomy): Bacteria > Bacteroidota > Bacteroidia > Bacteroidales > Bacteroidaceae > Alloprevotella. The sequence continues at coordinate 37,554 of CADBQP010000030.1, read as the reverse complement.
TCGGCCACTCGCCAATAGTAGTTGGCAAGAAGCGGCAGTTCAAGATAGTTGGCCGTGGCCGACACATTCATTACCGAAGTGAGCGGTTCGCCCGTTTCGGGGTCGAAGCGCTGCGCGCCGTCGTCGTCGAGTACAAATGTGGTCTGGTTGGGCTGCTTCCAGCCCTTGCCATAATAGCAAAGCGAAGCCGAGAGTGTCCAGCGCTGGCTCATTTCATACTCGTAGCCCAGCCCTATCCTATAGGCGCCCACGGTGCGGCTGTGGTTTTGATGCTTGGCCACGCCGCCGCCCACCTTGAACAAAATGTTTTGCCCCGACGCCGAAAGGCTCAGCAGCGAAACAAGGCCACACAGCAGGCATTGAAAGTAATTGTTCTTCATGATTTCACGGTTTTATGAGCTATTTGGAATGTCAGAACAGTTATTCGTCAAAAAACTGATGCCAGTCATACGATTGCATGGTTTCCTCCTTCTTCGAAGAATGCCGCTGCTTTTTCGAGTTGGCTCGACTCTTTAAACTGTCGGGCCGACTCTTTAAACCATCGCCGCGATAGTTTGCACCATCGCCGCGCTTGTTCTTACGGCCGCCGCTACCCTTCTGAGCAGACTGGGGCCTGTCGGCATAAGCATCGGCATAATCCACCACCACTTGGCGATGGCCCACCTTGGCCCGTGCAAGTTTCTGCATCACGAGCTGGGCCGATTCCTCGGGCACTTCAAAGAAACTGCAGTTGGGCGTGAGGTCAATGCGACCCACCTCGACTTTTCCCTTCACATAGCGATTGATGATACTAATGATTTCGCGCGCATAGAAATTGTCGCGCTTACCCAGATTGATAAACAGCCGGGAAAATCCAGGCTCGGCCTCCCGCGGTCCGCGCTCGCGCTGCCGCCCGCCACGAGCCTGCTTAGCCTGTGTTTCGCCCTTCGACGTCTTTCGCTCTTGGGGCTGCACAATCTCGGGGGCATTGGCATAATAGTGCAAAAAGCGCCCAAATGCATTTTGCACCATTCTCTTGATAATATCGTCCTTGCTGAGCCACTCCAGCTTGTGCATGATTTCGGGCAGAAAGGCCGCAATCTGGTCTTCGTCCACCTCGGTGCGCTCCAGTTCATCGATGGCCCGATAGAGTTGCTTGGTGCATATTTCTCTCGGCTCGGGCAGCGTGCCACTCTCAAAGCGCTTGCCAATAGTTTGCTCAATGCGGCGCACCTTATGCTTCTCGCGCACGTGAATGATGCTGATGCTTGTGCCGCGCTTGCCGGCTCTCCCCGTTCGGCCCGACCGATGGGTGTAGTTCTCCACGTCATCGGGCAATCCGTAGTTGATAACGTGCGTAAGGTCGTCGACATCGAGCCCTCGCGCAGCCACATCGGTAGCCACGAGCAACTGCGTGTGGTGCTGTCTGAACTTCTGCATCGTCAGGTCGCGCTGTTGCTGCGAAAGATCGCCGTGCAAGGCCTCCGCATTATAGCCGTCGCGAATCAGCATGTCGGCCACTTCTTGCGTTTCAAGGCGCGTGCGACAAAACACTATGGCATATATCCTTGGATAATAGTCTACTATGCGCTTCAAAGCCAAATACTTATCCTTGGCCTGTACCAGATAGTAAACATGGTTCACGCTTTCGGCCCCCTCATTGCGGCTGCCCACTACAATCTCCTTGTAGTCGTTCAGATAGTTCTTGGCAATAGCCTCAATTTCGCCGCTCATCGTGGCCGAAAAGAGCAATGTGTTGCGCTCGGCAGGCACCCCGTCGAGAATTTTGTCGATGTCGTCCGAAAAACCCATGTTAAGCATTTCGTCAGCCTCGTCGAGCACCACGTTTTTCACCCCATCGAGCACCGCCTCGCCACGCTCCATCAAGTCTATGAGCCGGCCAGGTGTGGCCACCACCACTTGTGCTCCACGCCTGAGCGCCCTAATCTGCGTAGCAATGTTGGCGCCGCCATAGACCGCAAGTATGCGCATGCCATCCATATAGCGTGCAAAATCGCGCAAGTCGCCTGCAATCTGCAGGCACAATTCGCGCGTAGGGCAAAGCACCACCGACTGCACCACAGCGTTTTTCACATCAATTTGCTGCAGCATGGGCAAACCATAGGCCGCTGTCTTGCCTGTTCCCGTCTGGGCCAGAGCTATCACGTCGTTGCCACTGCCCAGCAGATAGGGGATAACCTCCTCCTGAACAGGCATTGGTTGCTCAAAGCCCAATTCACTAACGGCGCGCAACAATTCGGGCGCCACACCAAGCTCTTCGAAAGTCTTCATAATCGCGTGCGAAGTTACAACAAAAACAACCATTCGCTGAAGCCGACACGCTTTTTTCAAACACAGCGCGCTCTTTTTCAGTCAAAAAGCCTAAATTTGCAGCGCACAATAATATTTACGTGCGCGTAAAGCATATTAAAATCTTTCATGAAGGAATTCGAACTGATAGCCAAAACCTTTCACGGAATAGAAGAGGTGTTGGCACAAGAACTTACTGAACTGGGTGCCAACAACGTGCAGATTGGGCACAGAATGGTGACATTTACAGGCAACAAAGAGCTGATGTATCGGGCCAACTTTTGCCTGCGCACTGCCGTTCGCGTGCTCAAACCCATTAAGCACTTCAAGGCACACGACGCCGACGAAGTATATGAAGCCATAAAGGACATTGACTGGCAAGAATACATTGACCTGAACACATCGTTTGCCGTCGATTCGGTGGTCAACTCAAACGACTTTCGCCACTCCAAGTTTGTGGTCTACAAAGTGAAGGACGCCATTGTGGACTACTTCAGGGAGAAAACCGGACAGCGGCCCAACATCCGCATCACCAACCCCGACCTTCGACTCAATATCCATATTTCGGAAGACGACTGCACACTTTCGCTCGACGCCAGCGGCGACAGCCTGCACCTGCGTGGCTACCGCACTGCCACCGTAGAGGCACCCATCAACGAGGTGCTGGCAGCGGCGCTCGTAAAGCTCAGCGGTTGGAAAATGGACACAGATTTCATCGACCCCTTCTGCGGAAGCGGCACCATCCTCATCGAAGCAGCTCTCATGGCCCGCAACATCTATCCCGGCGTGTTCCGAAAAAAATTCGGCTTTGAGAGCTGGAAAGACTTTGACCCCGACCTGCTTGAACGCATCTACAACGACGATTCAGAGGAGCATGAATTCCATCACAAGTTCTATGGCTACGACCTGAACAAACCCGCTATCGAAGCAGCCATGGCCAATGCCAAAAGCGCCGGCGTGGCAGATTTAATAGAGTTTAGGCAGCAGGATGTTCGGCAGTTCACAAAGCCAGCCGAACCCAGCATAATCATCACCAATCCGCCCTATGGCGAACGACTGACGCCTCCCGACATTTTGGGAATATACCGCACAATAGGCGAACGGCTGAAGCATGAATTCCAAGGCGGCGAGGCATGGATTATCTGCAGCAAAGAAGAATGTTTCGACAACATAGGGCTGAAACCCAGCTTCAAGATTCAGCTCTTCAACGGCAAGCTCGATTGCGAATTCCGCAAATATCAAATTTTTGAGGGCAAGTTCAACGAATATCGTGCCGAGGGACACCACGTTAAGACCGAAGAAGAAAAACAACGCATGGCTGAGAAACACCGATTCAAGGCACATCGCGAAGACTTCAAGCGCAGAAAAGACGAAGAATATGCCGACCAGGACTTCGTTGATGAAAACCCAAACTATCTGGCCCTGCGCAATCGGCATCGCGACTTTAGCCGCCTGCAAGAGTCGAGAATGAGACGCGAAGAGCGCCAAAAGAGAGAAGACCAGAGTCGCGAACCTCGCTCCGAAAGAGACCACAGAAAAGATGGACGCGACTACGAACGCCGACCCAGGCGCGATGGCGCCCACCGGCTGCCACATGCAAAAAATTTCAAGCCACGGCGCAGCGACCCTCGCGACGATGAATAAAGGAATAACAACTACATTTGGCATTAAACAACCCAACACATGAAACTGAAACTCTTCCTTGCAGCCTTTTGGCTACTCTCCATACCAACCATGGCACAACAAAAAAGGCTCTTTACGCTCGACGACCTCATGGGTTCCAACTACTGGAACATACAACCCCGCTACCTCCATACTGAATGGTGGGGCGACCGCCTTGTCAGGCTCGACGCCGAAAGCGTGAGCCTCTGCAACAACGAGAAAGGGCTGCTCAAAACACCCCAGCCCCTTTTCACGGCCGACGACGTGAAACCCCTGATTGGCGACGGCACAAAAGGAAAAGGCCTCAGCCTCTATTATGCCACATTCCCCTTTGCTGACAAAACGCAAGCCCTGCTTTCTACCTCGAAAAGCCGCTTTCTCTACGACTGGAAACAAAAGAAAATAGTATGGTCAGCAACAATCGAGAGCGGAACGGCTGTCTCGGATTTTTGCACCGCCTCGCTGAGCGAAGCTTATACCAAGGACTGGAATCTCTTCCTAAAGACGGCCGATGGCACCGTGCACCAAATCAGCACAGATGGCTCGAGAGAAATTCCTTACGGCACGAGCGTTCATCGCGACGAGTTTGGAATTCACAAAGGCACGTTTTTCAGCCCCAGCGGGCAGTTGTTGGCCTTCTATAAAATGGACCAGACGATGGTAGCCGACTATCCGCTTGTGGACATCTACAAGCGCGAGGCCGTGGAAGCCCCCGAGAAATATCCCATGGCAGGCATGACAAGCCACAAAGTCTATGTGGGCATTTACAATCCTGCCACACGCAAAACCACTTGGCTCGAAACAGGCGACCCCACCGACCGCTATTTCACAAACATAGCATGGTCGCCCGACGAGAAAAGCATCTACATTTTTGAACTGCCTCGCTCGCAAAACAAGGCCGAGCTCGTGGCCTACGATGTGGCCACCGGGCGGCGCAAGAGCGTCATCTACACCGAGACAAACGCAAAATACGTGGAGCCTCAGCAACCCATTGTTTTCCTTCCCTGGGACAGCTCAAAATTCATCATGCAGAGCCAGCGCGATGGTTTCAACCATCTCTATCTTTTCGACGTTAGCGGAAAAGAAGTGCGCCAAGTCACACAGGGAAAGTTCGTGGTGCTCAACTTGCTTGGATTCAACGAAAAGTCAAAGAGCGTCATTATCACATCTACCGAATCGGGCGACACTCGCAACAACACTTATAGCGTTGACATCAAGTCGGGACGCCGCACGCTGCTCGACAATGGCAAAGGCGTGCACCATGCCAGCTTGTCGGCCGGCGGAAAGTTTTTATTCGACCGCTGGAGCAGTCCTGAAACCTTCCGTCAATATGCCTTAGTGCATACCTTTGGAAACAAAGAGGCACAAATCATCCGGCAAGATGCCGACCCTTGGACCTCGTTCGAGGTTCCGGAAATCACGGGCGGCACGCTGAAGGCCGACGACGGCACAACCGACCTGTATTATCGCATGGTGAAGCCCACGCACTTCGACCCCGGCAAAAAATATCCCGCAGTGGTCTATGTCTATGGCGGCCCGCATGCACGCAATGTAGAAGAAACGTGGAACTACATGGCCCGTCCGTGGGAGATTTATATGGCTCAGAAAGGTTTTCTCGTCTTCGTGCTCGACAATCGCGGTTCCAGCGACCGTGGATTTGAGTTCGAAAGCGCCACGTTCCGCCATCTTGGCGACGTGGAAATGCGCGACCAAATGAAAGGCGTCGACTTTTTGAAATCGCTGCCCTACGTAGACAGCAACCGATTGGGAGTGCACGGGTGGTCGTTTGGCGGATTTATGACCACAAACCTTATGTGCACCTATCCCGACGTGTTCAAAGTAGGCGTAGCGGGAGGTCCTGTCATCGACTGGAAATACTATGAAGTGATGTACGGTGAGCGCTACATGGACACTCCCGAAGAAAATCCCGAAGGTTACGCCTCAAGCTCGCTTCTGCCCAAAGCCAAAAACCTGAAAGGACACCTGCAAATCATCTTCGGATACAACGACCCCACATGTGTACCTCAACACACCCTGAGCTTTGTCGATGCCTGTGTCAATGCCGACGTGCAAATCGACCTCTTTACCTATCCGGGACAAGGACACAACATGATGGGCAAATCACGCGTTCACCTGCACGACCGCATCACGCGCTATTTCGAAGACTACCTGAAATGATACTTCCTCCCCACATAAACGCAAATCTAAACACATTAAATAAAAATATATCATTCGATGAATTTTGTTGAAGAACTTAAATGGCGCGGCATGCTTCACCAGATGATGCCAGGCACCGAAGAATTATTAGAGAAAGAACAAGTTACGGCCTACGTAGGCATAGACCCCACGGCCGATTCGCTCCACATAGGCCATCTTTGCGGCGTGATGATGTTGCGCCACCTGCAGCGTTGCGGCCACAAGCCATTGGCTCTGGTGGGCGGCGCCACAGGAATGATTGGCGACCCCTCAGGAAAAAGTCAAGAGCGCAATCTTCTCGATGAAGCCACCCTGCAACACAACATTGACTGCATAAAAGGGCAGTTGGCACGTTTTCTCGACTTCGAATCCGACGCACCCAACAAAGCAGAACTGGTAAATAACTATGACTGGATGAAAGACTACACCTTCCTGGCTTTTGTGCGCGACATCGGGAAACACATCACCGTGAACTATATGATGGCAAAAGACAGCGTGCAGAAGCGCTTGAATGGAGAGGCACGCGACGGGCTGTCGTTCACCGAATTCAGCTATCAACTACTGCAAGGCTACGACTTCCTCCACCTGTATCAGACCAAAAACTGCAAGCTTCAAATGGGAGGCTCCGACCAATGGGGAAACATCACGACTGGCGCTGAACTAATTCGCCGCACATTGGGAAGCGAAAACGAAGTGTTTGCCCTCACATGCCCTCTCATCACCAAAAGCGACGGCCGAAAATTTGGCAAGACAGAGAGCGGAAACGTATGGCTCGACGCCAAACGCACTACTCCCTACGAATTCTACCAATTCTGGCTCAACGTGGCCGATGACGAAGCAGAGCGCTACATCAAGATATTCACTTCGCTCGAAAAAGGCGAAATCGATGGTCTTATAGAAGAACATCGCCAAGATCCCGGCCGCCGCATATTACAACGTCGCTTGGGCGAAGAAGTAACAAAACTTGTTCATGGCGAGTCAGAACTCGAGAAAGCCATTGAGGCTTCAAACATTCTCTTTGGAAAAGCCACAAAAGAAAATCTCCTTAAACTCGACGAAGCCACTCTGCTGGCCGTATTCAGCGGGGTGCCCCACTTCGAAGTGACACGCAGCGAGGCCATAGGGGCAAAAGCCGTTGACCTCTTTGCTGAAACCACACAATGCTTCGCCTCGAAAGGCGAAATGCGCAAACTCACACAAGGAGGCGGTGTGAGCCTGAACAAAGAGAAACTGCAGGCCTTCGACCAAATTATTACTGAAGGAGACCTCATTGACGGCAAGTATCTCTTAGTGCAACGCGGCAAAAAGAATTATTATCTTATCACTGTAAAATAAAAAAAATACACATCTATAATAAAAATAGGAGACTATGAAAAGTTCAAGCTACATATCTGCACTCATCCTTGCAGCCGGAATAACCTTGCTTGGCTTGTTTATTTATCTTGGCTTTGCCAAGTTTTCCGACCGCGACCGTTCGGTAAGTGTTCGCGGACTGGCAGAACGCGAGGTAAAAGCCGACCACGTGGTATGGCCAGTTCGCTACAAGATTACAGGCAACGACTTGCACACGCTATACACTGAAATTAGCGAAAAAAACGAACGCATAGTAAGTTACCTCAAGCAAAACGGCATTCCCGACACCGATATTTCAATGGCCGCACCCAAGATTAATGACCGTCAGGCCGAAATGTATACCGACTATAACGCGATGAAGGATCGCTACTACGTGACATCCGTCATCACCGTTTCGTCGAAAAAGGTTGACGAGGTGCGCCAACTCACCAATCGCACAGGCGAATTGCTCAAGCAAGGCATTGCCGTTCTTCCTGGCGATTATGACGAATCGAGCATCACATACGAATTTACAGGGCTCAACAAAGTAAAGCCCGAAATGATAGAAGAAGCCACGAAGAATGCCCGCAATGCCGCAGAAAAGTTTGCCAAAGACAGCGGCAGCAGCATAGGAAAAATAAAGAACGCCCGTCAAGGCCTCTTTGAAATCTCTAATCGAGACCAGTTTACTCCTTACATCAAGAAAATCCGTGTTGTAACCAACGTGGACTACTATCTTGAGAGCTAAAGAGTAATCTCCGCTTACTAAAACAGTGGGACTGCCTGTCCCGAATCACACTGAAAGAAAACCCTACATACATATCTTTATCATGAAACGTCTTCACATACTCACGCTGGCACTCATGAGCTTTGTGGCGCTCGCCTCAAAAGCTCAAAGCGAGATTGTGTTCATCTCGTGCCTGCAAACTAATGGCTATGTGGGATTGGGCAGCTACCATTCGGCCACGCCCTATATATTCTACGTAACCAATGGTCAGACAACCGAAGACCTCTATTGGCGAAAAACGCAAACAGCCAATGGTTACACTTTCCAAAATGTAGCCACGGGGCAGTATCTGTCGTTTACCACCGAACGCAATGGAAACATTTGCAAATACATGACCCTTGTAGACGAGTTCTCTGGAGACAATGAACTTTGGAATCTACAAGAGTACAGCAATGCTTCCGGATACTACACTATTCAGAGCGTGGCCAACAATGCCTATTACTGGAATCTGCGCAGCGATGGAACGGGGCTTGTGGGAACTTATGCCGGAAACTACCGCACCGCAAACGAAGCCTTCCTTTTCACTACAGCTCATCAAGAGACGGCGCTTGAAAAGTTGCAAAACTACATGCAAAGCACTTTCCCAAATGGAGTAAATGCCACGACTTTTCCTATGGGAGACGAGGAGGGGCTCTACTCCGTGGAATCTTATCAAGCTCTCTACGATGCCTATAAACATGCACAGGCTCTTGTTTCAAACGGAGGCTCAGACGCGGAATATACCGCGGCACTCGAAAATCTCAAAACGGCATTTGCCAATTTGAAAGTGAACGAGGAGTCGTTCGTCAACCCCGAGGCACGCTATATATACTTCACGGACGGACGCGTAGTGGCCTATCCCACAAAATACATCAGCCGCGAAGCCGAAGAAAATGGCCAGCTTGTCATAGAAACCAACGTGGGGGTGAACAATTCCTACTCATTGGCACTCATAGATTCCGTAAGTCTCGTAGCACCGAAGAAGATGCCAGGCTTCAGCTCGTATAAGTTCAACAACAAATACAACGACCAAGTTTTCACCGACTGCATTGGAACCATTAATGGCGACACCGTGAATGTTTCGGTGGGGGCCATCGGAAAAAGGCTAACCCCCTCGTTCAACTTCACCGACGAACGCGCAACAGCCTACATTAACGGAGTGGAACAAGTGAGCAAAAAATCGCGGCTCCGTTTCGATAAAGATATTGTATACCTCATCGCTAATCACGGATGGCAAATTCTGTCGCCCATCAAGGTGAGGGATGCCGAATGGAGCGCCGACGGAAAGACGCTCATCACTCCCGCACAATATAACTACGGCATGAAACCCCTTGGCAAGCACGTAGTTGTGAGGGTTGACTGGCTAACAGACCATCCCACGGGATTTCCTTCCGTTTACATCAACACCAGCGATGGCCAGAACATTACCAGCAAAAAGGAATACAAGGAGGCCACCATACGCATAGACGGCGGCGGTGTGTTTCCCGACATGGCCGAAACGCCCGTGCTCATTCGCGGACGCGGAAACAGCAGTTGGTCGTCGGCATCGGAATACAACAAACCAAAGAACCCGTATCGCCTGAAGTTCGACTCCAAGCAAAAACCCTTCGGCATGACTAAGGGAAAGAGCTGGGTGCTCTTGGCCAACAAACAAACCAATTCCATGACCACCAATGCCATTGGCTACAAGGTGGCAAACCTTGTGGGGGCTGCCGGAGCAAACCATGTGGTTCCTGTGGACTTCTATCTGAACGGAGAATACCGCGGCAACTATAATTTCACCGAGAAGACTGGCTTTTCAAACAACAGCATAGACTTGGCCGACGAGACGAAGGCCGCCTTCCTTGAGCTCGATTCCTATTTTGACGAGACTTATCGTTTCAAGAGCGACAACTTCCAGTTGCCCGTCAACATCAAAGAACCCGAGTTTGCCGATGCCACCACGGTGACCAGCATCGACATGAACACCATCGAACATTCCTTCAATGAAATGGAGAATATCGTGGCCTCTGGCGAAGATTATTCGAGTTATATCGATGTTGAGATGCTCACTCGCTTTCTTGTGGCCAACGAAATCATTCGCAATCAGGAACTCTCCCACCCCAAGAGTGTGTTTCTCTATCGCGAAGACTATGGCAACAGTGACTCAAAATATGTGTTCGGACCTGTATGGGATTGCGACTGGGCTTATGGCTACGATGGTTCCTATCGATATTTCTTGGTCAACGCTGCCACCGATTTCTACGACACCTTCATTGCCGGGCGTCCTGGCACAAACTTGTTTCAGGCTCTTCGGCACAACGAAGACGTGATTGGCAAAACCTACTACAAGGTGTGGAGCGATTTTATGGACGGAGGCTTCGACGAGCTTATAGAATTCGTGCAAGACTACTACGACTTTGCCAAACCCTCGCTTGAGCATAACGCCACGGTTTGGTATGGCGATGGCACTAACTATGCCACCACCACCGAAAATGCCAAGCAGTGGCTCACCAGCCGCATCAACTATGCGTTCAGCAACCTCACTCCCTATGATATATCCGACCTCGCGACTCCCGACTCCCTTCCCGGCGATGTGAACGAAGACGGACTTGTCACGGTGGCCGACGTGGTGTGTATCATCAACAACCTTACTGAACAGCCCAGCGAGACCTTCAACTTCAAGAATGCCGATATCGACGGCAACGAGCTCATCACCGTGGCCGATGCGGTGGGCATTATTTCCATCGTGCTTCGCCAGCCGGCTCCTGCCCTTGCAAAACGCTTGAAGTTGCCTTTGGCCGAGGCCAGCCTGGAGCTGAAGCAAACCGCAACCGCCGGAGCGCCAGAACTCTGTATGCCATTCCACATAAACATTGAGGAAGGAAACTACAAGGCTCTGCAAATAGATATTCGTGTGCCACAAGGCACCTGCCTCACCGATCTCCGTCTTGCTCCGAGCTTGGGCGGTTTCGAAACACGCCTGGCCGAAATTGGAACTGAGCTCTACAGAGTTTCTCTACTCTCCACGCAAAATGCCCTTCTGCCCGCAGGCTCCTCCATTCTGCAGCTCGAGCTGCACTCAACGAGCGCCGAGAGCATGCCCACAGGCACAGTCAGCATCAGCAATGCCCTGCTTTCGAGCGACCAAGGCGAGGAGCATCGCATAGGCGGAGTTTCAGCGCGCATCGTAGCCGACACCCAATCGGGCATACGCACCGCCTCGGAGTCTGTCGGCCAGAAAGCATGCTACGACCTGACGGGACGCAAAGTGAACAAGGCCTCGAAAGGAATATATATCATCAACGGTAAAAAAATAGTGAAATGAAAAGAATAGCATCTCTACTATTTGCCCTGCTTGTCGCCTTTGCCGCACATGCCGACTCCATTACAATGGAAGTTTCTTCGCATGATGCCACCAACCAAAGGCTTGACGTAACGCTCAATGCCACCAACGACTACACGGCCTTCCAAATGGACCTCACCCTGCCCGAAGGTCTTGAAGTTGTCACCGTGAATGCAGCCACCTCCCTTAGCGCCCACTTGATACAGTCCACTGCCCTTTCAAACGGGAAAGTGCGCATTTTGGCCTACTCCAACAGCAACGCCACACTGCCCCAAGGCAGCAGTCTTATCTTCAGCCTCAACTTGCGCGGCAGTGTGAGCCAAAGCGTGGAATTTCTGATGAAAAACATTCGCTTCAGCCTGGCATCGGGCACCGAGGCCATTTTCGACAACGCATCGTGCACGCTCGAAGTGGAACCGCCTACCACCTATACGCTCACTTATGAAGTCGACGGACAGGTGTATTCAACCGAGCAAGTATCTGCAGGAACTCCGCTCACGCCCCTGGCCGAACCCACACGCGAGGGCCACACCTTCAGCGGGTGGAGCCAAATCCCCGCCACCATGCCGGCCAGCGATGTCACGGTGACAGGCAGCTTCAGCGTCAACAGCTATACGCTCACTTATGAAGTGGATGGAGAAGTTTACCACACCGAGCAAGTGCCCTACGGAACCACGCTCACACCCCTGGCCGAGCCCACACGCGATGGTGCCTACTTCAGCGGATGGAGCCAAATCCCCACCACCATGCCTGCCCACGACGTAACCATCTCTGGAAACTTCTCGGCCAGCGCCATCAAAACGGTGGCCACTCAGGCTCTGCAAGACGCATGGTTCACCATCCAAGGACAACGCCTTGCCGACAAGCCCACCCGGCGCGGACTCTACATACATCGGGGCAAAAAAGTATGGGTCAGATAGCCTCGCCTATCGAGCCAACTCTTAAAACTATCGAGCCAACAATGAAAACCATCGGGCCAACTCTTAAAAAAGTTGGCCCGCTTTTTCTGACAGAAATGGCCCATATTAACATTTTTAGGTATTCCTTTTTCTTTTTTCATTTTCTCATTTTCATCGTATGGCGCTTTTGCGCTACTTTTGCACCATAAACAATAGAAAACACGACCCATAAACAATGATAACAGGGATATTTAAACTAGCACTGCAACACCGCATCAAGAAAATAGAACACTTCATGCAACACCCCGAGGCAGTGCAGCGTCGCGTGCTGAAACAGCTGATTTCGGCAGCCCAAGGCACAGAATGGGGAACGCTCCACGACTATGCTCACACCGAAAGCTACGAGCAATTCGCAGACAGGGTTCCTCTGGGCGACTACGAAACACTCAAGTCCCACATAGACCGCATGCGCCATGGCGAAAAGAATGTATTGTGGAAGGGACAAGTGAAATGGTATGCCAAGTCGAGCGGCACCACCAACGACAAGAGCAAATTCATTCCCGTAAGTCCCCAAGCCCTTCGCGACACCCACTATCGCGGCGGCTCCGACTGCGTGGCCATCTACCTGCGCAACCATCCCGAAAGCCGCATGATGTCGGGCAAAGGCCTCATTCTGGGCGGCTCACACCAGCCAAACTATAACCTAAAACACTCCTATGTGGGCGACCTGAGCGCCGTGCTCATCGAAAACATTTCGCCGGTGGTAAACCTCTTCAGAGTGCCCGGCAAGGAAACGGCCCTGCTCGAAGACTTCGAGCTCAAACGCGACCGCATAGCCCGCGAAGCCATGCACAAAAACGTGACCAACATCAGCGGCGTGCCCTCATGGATGATGAGTGTCATCAACCGCACGCTCGAACTCTCGGGCAAACAATATCTCGACGAGGTGTGGCCCAACCTCGAAGTGTTCTTCCACGGCGGAGTGGCCTTCACCCCCTATCGCGAGCAATATCGCCGCCTCATCAAAAACCCCAACATGCACTACGAAGAGACCTACAACGCCAGCGAAGGTTTCTTTGCCATACAAAACGACCCAGCCGACAAGGCCATGCTCCTCATGCTCGACTATGGCGTATTCTACGAATTCATACCCCTCGAAGACGTAGGCACCGAGTCGCCCAGAGTGCTTCCCCTGTGGCAGGTCGAAAAGGGACGCAACTACGCCATGGTCATCAGCACCTCGAGCGGACTCTGGCGCTACCAGATTGGCGACACCGTGCGCTTCGAAAGCACCAATCCCTACAAAATCATCATCAGCGGCCGCACCAAGAGTTTCATCAACGCCTTTGGCGAAGAACTTATCGTAGACAATGCCGAAAAAGGCCTGCAGCAAGCCTGCAAACTCACAGGAGCCATCGTCAACGAATACACCGCCGCGCCCGTCTTCATGGATGCCAACGGACAATGTCGCCACCAGTGGGTCATCGAGTTCGACCAAGCGCCAGACAACCTCCAGCAATTCGCCGCCATCCTCGACAAAACCCTGCAGGAAGTCAATAGCGACTACGAAGCCAAACGCTTCAAAAACCTCACCCTGCAACCCCTCGAAATCGTTGTGGCGCGCCCCGGCCTCTTCAACGACTGGCTAAAAAGCCGCGGCAAGCTGGGCGGACAGCACAAAGTGCCACGCCTCAGCAACAACCGAGACACCATAGAACAAATACTGGCCATGAACAAATAGCCAGCCCATCAAGACACGCGCCTTGTCCACGAAAAACGAAACATTCATGAACAAAACATTCTGTCACCCCATCGTCTGCACCCTCGCAGCCATCATGCTGCTACTCATAGCCGCCTGCGCCAATCAGGGCAGCGGACCCGACGGAGGACCCTACGACGAGACACCGCCAAAAATCGTCGCCATGACCCCCGAAATGGGAAAACTCGGCACAAAGAGCAAAAAGATAGAAATTGTTTTCGACGAAAACATCAAGGTAAACAACCCACAAGAAAACATCATCGTTTCGCCACCCCAAATAGAACTGCCCGAAATATCCTTCACAGGGAAACGCATCAAAATAGAGCTCCTCGACTCGCTAAAGCCCGAAACAACCTACACCATCGACTTCAGCGACGCCATTACCGACAACAACGAAGACAATCCCCTTGGAAACTTCACCTATTTCTTCTCAACCGGGCAGACCGTCGACACGATGGAAATATCAGGCTACGTGCTCCAAGCCGAAGACTTGGCCCCAATGAAGGGAGTCCTCGTGGGCGTATATGCCGACGAAACCGACAGCTCGTTCACCAGCAAGCCCCTCGACCGCGTGGGCCGCACCGATGCCAACGGACACTTCTCCATCAAAGGGCTCAAGCACGGCCGCTACCGCATCTATGCACTCAAAGACATGGACGGCGACTACTTCTTTGGCGCTCGCGGCGAAATCATAGGGTGGACCGACAGCCTATTCACCACATCGGCCTACGCCGACGTGCGATACGACACCATTTGGCGCGACACAGTGTTCTACGATTCCATACGCACCATAAACTTCACACACTACCTACCCGACAACGTGGTGCTCACAGCCTTTCAGCAAACCAACAAACCACGCCACTTTCTCAAGCAGCAACGCGACGTACCCGAATGGTTCAGACTCTACTTCAGCGGACCCTCCGACTCCATACCCCAAATACGCGGGCTCAACTTCAATGCCGACGAAGCCTTCATCGTGGAACGCACACCACACAACGACACCCTCACCTATTGGCTGCGCGACACAGCCATGTATCGCCTCGACACACTGCACATCATCTGCTCCTACATGGAGACCGACGACTCGCTGGGCATCGACACCCTCAAGTGCGACACCCTAAGGCTCACCGCCCGACAAACCATGGCTAAACGCGACAAGCAGCGAGCAGAAGAAATAAAAGAGTGGAACAAAAGGCAAGAAAAACTGCGCAAAAAGGGAAAAGACGTCGAAGCGGCACCGCCTCCCAAGCTCATGAAAATAGAGGCAAAAGTATCGTCCACCATCTCGCCCATGGAAAACGTGAGCATCACCCTGCCCGAACCCCTGCAGCGACTCGACACAGCCGGCATACACCTCTGTCTGGGGCACGACAGCCTGCAAACCGAAGCCTACTTCGAGCTGCGGCCTCACCCCTACAAACTCACACAATACACCCTGCTCGGCGAATGGCGCTATGGCCAAGAATATACGCTCACCATCGACTCCGCCTGCATGCAGGGCCTCTCTACCACATGGAACGAACCCATCACGCGAAAGTTCAAGGTAGGGCTGGAAAGTGAATACGGCGCCCTATTCATCACCCTGCCCGATGCCGACACCTCGGCCGTAGTTCAAGTGATGCAGAACGACAAAAAGATTTTGGCAGAACAGCACATTAAAAATGGTCGAGCCGACTTCTACTACTTCAAGGCAGGCAGGGTCTATCTCCGCCTCTTCTACGACCACAACGGCAACGGCGTGTGGGACCCAGGCAACTTTGCTGAGAAGCGCCAGGCCGAAGAGGTGTACTACTACAACCAGCCCGTGCAGCTGCGCACCAATTGGGACACCGAAGTCGTTTGGCGCGTTCACGAAGTGCCCATTGACAAGCAGCGACCAGCCGAACTTCAAAAAAACAAGGAAAGGCAACGCACTTCCACAGCCCACCAACGCAACTTGGAACGCATGCGCCGCAAATAATTACGCCACATCAGGCACACAAAATAAATACTCTCATTTACCTCTCACGTAATATGAAAAGAAAGATCCTGGCATATCTCCTGCTGCTCGCAGGCATCGCCGTCTCCGCTCCCTCAAAGGCACAGTGTGGCTCCGACAACACCGCCTTCCAAAGCGGAGAAATGCTCACCTACGACCTCTACTTCAACTGGAAGTTCGTATGGTTCAAGGTGGGAACGGCTTCAATGAACACCACTCGCACCTCATTCAGAGGGCAGTCGGCATACCGAAGCTATCTCATCACCCGCACCTCGGCCAAGGCCGACAAGTATTTTACCATGCGCGACACTCTGATTTCCTATACCGACCTCAACCTCGTGCCGCTCTACTATCAGAAGCGCGCCTTCGAGGGAAAGAGCCTCCGCTGCGAGGACGTTTGGTATAGCTATCCCAACGGGCAGTGCTCGCTCAAGATGAAATATAGCCGCAACAACGGCGAACCCGAATTGCGCAGCCACGAAAGCAAATACTGCGCATACGACATGATTAGCATGATGATGCGGGCGCGCTCCTTCGACGCCTCACAGTTTAAGGTGGGCCAACGCATCAATTTCCTCATGGCCGAAGGGCGCCGGTGCGAATGGCGCCAGCTCATCTACCACGGCAAGAAGCGTCTCAAGATGAAGGATGGAAACTCTGTCTACAACACTCTCGTCTTTTCATACGTCGAAAAAGAAGACGGCAAGGAGAGGGAAATTGTGCGTTTCTACGTAACCGACGACAAGAACCACCTTCCCGTTTGCCTGGACCTCAACCTAAACTTCGGTTCGGCCAAGGCCTACTTGCGCGGAGCCAAAGGCATGCGCAACAGCGTGGAAGCACGAGTGAAATAGCAGCATTTTCTGCCCTCGAAACCACCCGAGCCGCATGAAACTCATTATCGACAACAAAATTCCCTACATTCGCACCCATGCCGAGCGCCTGGGCGAATGCACCTTTCTGCCAGGCGCTGCCATTACAGCGGCCGATGTGCGCGATGCCGACGTGCTGATTGTGCGCACACGCACTAAGGTTAATCGCCAGCTGCTCGAAGGCAGCCGCGTGCAGTTAGTAGTTTCGGCCACCATTGGGTTCGACCACCTCGACACGGAATATCTTGAAGAGGCTGGCATAGCCTGGAAAAACTGCCCTGGATGCAATGCCGGCAGTGTGGCGCAATATGTAGAAAGCGCGCTGCTCGTGCTCCATCAGCAAGGCATCGTCAACCTGCGAAACGGCCCCACGGTGGGCGTGGTGGGTGTGGGCCATGTAGGGAGCCGCGTAGCGGCAACATGTGCAGCTCTTGGCTGCAGCGTTTTGCGCAACGACCCGCCTCGGCAGCAGCGAGAAGGAGGCTTTTTCGTATCGCTCGCACAAATTCAGGCCGAAGCCGACATCATCACCTTCCACACTCCGCTCACCAAGGAAGGTCCTTTTGCCACGCTTGGCATGGCAGGCAGCGGATTTTTTGAAGGGCTCCAACGCCAACCAGTCATTCTTAACACAGCACGCGGAGGGGTGGTCGACGAAGGGGCACTGGAGCAGGCTCTCGATGCAGGCCGCGTCAGAGCGTCCGTCATCGACACGTGGGAGAACGAGCCGAACATTAGCCGTTCGCTGCTGCAAAAAGTCCTTGTTGGCACGCCCCACATTGCGGGCTACAGTGCCGACGGCAAAGCCAATGCCACACGCATGGCCCTCGAAGCCGTGGCGCGCCACTTTGGCCTGCACGAAACCTTCTGCGTGGAGCCACCCTGTTTGTCGCCCGGTGTTGAACTTTCGGCCGACCCCCTTGAGCGCAAGTTGCAACTCTACAACCCCATGCGCGACAGCGAAGCCCTCAAGGCCCATCCTGAACGTTTTGAGTGGTTCAGAGAAAACTATCCGCTGCGGCGCGAAGCATAGAAATGCCCACAAACTTAAAGCGAGCCGATGCCTGTATGACATTGGCTCGCTTTTTCGCCCTTTCACTGACCAATTTACATCATTGAGATTGGGTTATAGAAAATAAACAAACGAGAAAATTACTAATTACGGCGATTCAAAAGGGCGAAAGAAGATTGCAGTTTACAGAGGGCCTGCTATTTCTTTTTCGACTGCCTCACTACCTTCAGTGCCAAATTCACATAGTCGAGACCAATCGCGTTTTTGGTTTTGTAAGAATGTTTAGACAAATGTTTTGCCACGCGATTTAATTGTGTTTCCACAAGTTCTATTTCTCCTTCGGTGAGTTTTTTGCTGTCTATGGCCCTTTTCACTTCTGTATAAAGGCTGACAGGGAGTGTGTCGTCATCGAGATACTCATTTTGTAGTATCTTTGAAACGCCAACATTGAACCTCCGCAGAAACAGTTTTGCTCCCGTAGTAGTACTCCCCACGACCAAGTTGCCATTCGAGGAATCATTACTTAACATCTCTGCAAAATAATTTTCTATCTTCGGGTCATTTCCTTCCTCTGCTACAACATTGACAGGTATCTTGCCATACAGTTTATAGTAATTGGCGGTTGCCGGAGCGTAGTTAGGATACCATTCTATGCAGTAGCACCAGCGATAGCCCCGACGCTTTGGGTCGGCCAGGCAGAGCAACACATAAGATTTTATTCTTCTTTTTCCTATAATAATACCTTGGTCTCCCTGCGCTCCGGTTGACAACGTCCATTGCCGGGGAGAGCCTTCGCCAGCGTTGTATGTCACGAGTCGGTAGCAGTTGGGATTAGAGGCTTCGTCTTTGAGGGCATCGGCGATGTTTTTAATGTAGTCCCAACCTCGCTCGGCATATTTGTAGCGATTCTTTTTGTCGGGTTTCTCTATCTCGATGAGATAGCTCTCCAGATAAGACTCGCTTTTGCTTTTTCCGGCTACACCAAATTGAGTTTTAAATGGGTCCATTTCGATTTGCACATTGGATTTTATGACTACTTTTGAGTCGGAGCGCATGAGCTGAAAGGCCTTGTCGATTTTTTCTTGCGCCTGCAGGGCAGAAATTGCCGCCAGCAGACACAGACTGAGGGTTAAAAAACGTTTTTTCATGATTATTATTTTTTAGATGTGGTTTTTTGAAATGATTATGCCTGCTTAGATACGCACCCTGTAGCCTCGCTTCTCTTCTACCGCCGCGAGGTACTCAGAGAGCATCATTTCGCTGATGTAGAGTTCGGTTTTGTATTGCATGCGCCGGGCTTTTTCCATGAGTTCTCGCTCATGGGGCGTATACGCACTCAGGTCTTCGCCTTTGCTGGCAGGCTTTTCGTGCTGCGCCACGAGCGGCGGGAGCACCTTTTCGGGCTCAATCTGAGGAGCGGCAGGTGCCGAAGGCGTGGTTTCGGCCTCACCGGCCAGCTTGGCGGGCACAATGTCTTTCGCCTTGACTATCTGCTTTTTAGGGTTAGCCTTGTGGCGCATAATGGGAGCCTTTTTATTGTCTTCGGCTGGCTTGGGAGTAGGCTCTGCTGCCGGCTTCGCGGGCATAATGACCTCGGGCGCAATGGTCTGAGCCATGGGTTTCGACGTAGAGAGGCTCTCGGGCTGATTGGGCCACAGAATGAAGACCACCGCCACCACGGCGGCCGCAGCGGCTATGGCTGCCACGCCGTGCCGAAGGCGGGAGGCAAACCCCACGATGCGCGGGACTGAGGCTACCGTACTATCCACATTTTGGGCTGGCATGCCGGCGTCGAAGTAGGCAAACATTTGGCGATAGACCTCCCATTCGGGACGTATGTCTCGGGCCGTGGCAAAATAGGCGTCCAGCTCGCGCTCTTCGTCGAGGGTAGTGGTGCCCTCGTCGAACCTTCTGAGCAATTGCGATATGCGTTGTTCTTGTCTGTTCATAGTCCTTGACGCTGTTTGAGTTCGTTATAAAGTGTGCGGCGCGCTCGGTGCAGGAGCTGATATACGGAGTTCTCTTTTATTCCCAGCAGCGAGGCTATTTCGGCCGCCGATTTATGTTCCACTTGTCTGAGGTGCAGAATGGTGTGTTGCGTGAAGGGAAGGCTGTTGATGCGTTTGGTGAGCCATTCGTAGTCTTCGCTGGCCTCGAGCAACTCGTCGGGGGCATGGCCTGCATCGACAATCGTCTCGGGCGGTGCTCCCACTATCATGGGGCGGCTTCGTCGGTGCTCGCTGATGGCCATGTTGCGGGCCATCACTCTGACCAGGGCCGGCAGCGAGCGTATGCGAGAGAGGTCGGCTCGCATTTCCCAAAGTTTCAGGAGCACATCCTGAGCTACGTCCTTGCCATCGAGCCCCATGGAGGCACATACCGAAAGCGCCACGCCGCGCAGGCTCGGAACGAGGTTTTCGAATGTGGATGTTTCCATGCTTCCTGTTTTTTTTGAGTATTATGCGGAGCTTTTTCTGAGCCGCTTTCGTCTATATGACGCGGCACGACTGACAACCTTTACAGGCTTTAACATTTTTTAACTTCCCCGGAAGAGTTTATATGTGGGCCACGAGAAATCGCAAGCCGCCCATCGTTGAATTTTCACCGCGGTGGGAAAACTTTTTCACCCTGGTGGGAAAACTTTTTCACCGCGGTGAGAAAACTTTCCCACCACGGTGAAATTTCTTTTAAAGCCGAGACAGGCTTTTCTGGATAGCTATTTAAGAAACGCTCTTGGCTACTATTTCGCGAAGCTACAGGGTGATGTTGCGAATGCCTGTGGGCACGGCGCCACGAATGATTTGGCAATTGCGCGGAATGCTGACAAAGGTGGTAGTGAGAGGATTGTCGTATTCGTTATTGTCGAAGTCGCAGAACTTCACGTCCTCGGGCACATAGATGGCCTGCAGGTTGGGGCAGTCTTCGACGGCATATGGATAGATTTTGGTGATGCCGGCGGGGAAGTAGATGGTTTTCACTTTTTTGTGGTGGGCTATGTCGTTTTTCCCCACCTCTCCGATTTCGGGCAGCAGCTCCACATAGGTGGCGCCGAGTGGGATGAAATATAGCTGCGGCTGGCCTCCAAACACGCGATAGAGCATGCCTTTATGACTCTTGAGCTTAGTGTTTGCTGGGTCTACGTGGATGGCCGTCAGGTTGTCGCTGCCATAGATGGAGAGACCCATGTTGTAGCTTTCGCCTATCGACTCAATGTTTTTGCCGAAATAGATTTCCTTCACACTCTCGGGCAATTTTCCCTGGGGGTTGAAGGTGCCCACCCGGCAACCGCCGGCGCCGTAGGGAACGGTGAGTTGCGTATTGGCCGTGGGCTTCACGCCAATGACAGCAAAGGTGCGGTCGAACCATCCGTAGACGAAGTGTTCATCCTCGTTGAGGGGCACATCGATGCTGAAGGGTATGAGTTTGTCATTGTAGCTGGCATGGGAAGTAATGGCCCATTCCTGATTGTTTGTGACGTCGCACACGCGCCAACTTGTGCCACAGTGCACATAGGTCCAGGCATGTCCCAATCCGGCGCCGCCCGAAACGAGATAGCCGTTGACATTGAAGCTGCGCAGTCCGGCACAGTGGGTCATAACGTTCATCAGGTTGCTATATCCCTGGCAATTGGCCTTTTTGTTGATGAAGGCATAATAGGCAGATTGTTCCTGGTTCTCTCCGTTATTGTCGTAGCCCACATTTGCTCTTATCCATGCAAAAATGGCTTGATATTTGGCGAGGTCGGTGGTCTTTCCTTCAATGATGTATTCGGTTTCGTCCTTGATTTCGGCATACTCCTCGGCCGAAACTTTGACGTTTCCCATTGAGGCACCCAGCGTGTCGGGCGCCTGGCGCAGGAGGTAGTATATTTGCTGGCTCAGGTTGTAGGTAGAAAGGTCTTTTTCTCCGTTTTCGACGGGGAAGAGATTCTCGTCGGGCTCCACATTTTTCAGTTCGGGGCTTTCGAGTTTTTCAGAGTCGGGGGCGATTTCGTCCTGCTCCATATCGCTGCAGGCCGCAAGCCCGAGCGTGAGGCCAAGAAAGGCAACGTAGAATTTTTTCATATAAGGCTTTAATTTATATAAGGTTAGACATTCGCCATTGGCAGTGTGGTTGCCGCAAAAATAGCGATTATTTTTGAGAGTGTGCCACACTGCGGCACTAATTTTTGGAGATGGGCAGGCCGAAGTATAATGCGCAGTTGCTGAACCGAACGGTTTTTTGTATCTTTGTAGCAACAAAAAAAGCGACACCGCCCATTTTCAGTTCTGTAGATATGCAACGATTTTTTCTGCGCCTGAGTTATGATTTCAGCATAGAAACCGAATATCTTTCGTTTCGGTTTCTGCCGCCTTCGGGCTATGCACAAGGTGTGGTGCGGCACGAGGGTAACAGCTACAGCATTGTGATGCCCGCGGGTTTCGACTTCGGCAATCCGCGCCACATGCTTTGGGCCAACGTGGTGCTTAAAAACACGCTGCGCGAACAGGCCCGCCGCGTTGTCGCCCCCCGGCTTCGCCAGCTGGCGGCGGAATACGGACTGGCGTTCAACCGTGTCTACATAAAAGACGTGGTCAGCCGATGGGGCTCGTGCTCCTCAGCTCGCAACATCAACATTTCGCTTTGGTTGTTGCTGGCACCGACCCACTTGGTTGACTATGTGCTAAAACACGAGCTGGCCCACCTCAGCGAGATGAACCACAGTGCACGCTTCTGGGCCGAGGCCGACCGCATGACTGGCGGCGCCGGCACAGCCAAGCGTCTTGAAAACGAAATGAAAGCCTTTGCACGGACATTGCAAAGGCTGTGGCTATAGAGCTTTCTCAGTTTTGACGCGCCTGTTGGTCGCTTTCGATGAGTGCCAACAGTTTTTCTACGGCCTCGTGGCTGGGAATGTTTTTCTCCACACACTCCTTGCCCCTATAGAGGCTCACTTTGCCTCTAGCGGCTCCCACGTAGCCATAGTCGGCATCGGCCATTTCTCCAGGTCCGTTGACTATGCAGCCCATGATGCCGATTTTCAGGCCTCGCAGATGGGCCGTGGCTTCCTTGATGCGGCGAATGGTGTCGCGCAAATCATAGAGTGTGCGGCCACAGCCGGGGCAGCTGATGTACTCAGTCTTTTCCCAGCGCTGTCGTGTGGCTTGCAAAATGGCAAACGCCGTGGCATCCTGCACAGCCACGGGAATGGCATTGCCGCCCATGAGCATCAGTCCGTCGGCCAAACCATCGAAAAACATATTTGAAGCCTCTGCGGCAGAAACTATCTGAAAATCTTCGACTTCGCGGGCCGAAAAATCATATTGCCCGCACACCACAACCGGATTGCTGAGACCTTCGTTCCACAGTTTATGGACCAAGGCTCGCATCTCGCCCACCTGATGTAGATGGTTGCTCATGGCTATCACTACCACCTCGGGGTGACAACGCAGGGCAGCAATGAAAGGCGTCTCAAGGTCGGCATACCGACAAAAAACGAACTTTACTTGCGCCTCACACTCAGGCAGCATTTCTACCTGCTGAGCCGTAAACGCAGGGTAAACGTTTACGCAGGGTTTCCACGCGGAATAGTCCACTACATATTTTCTGTTTTCATCGACTTCATCGGGAAATTTCTGGCCCACATACAGATAGTCGGGGGTCGGTTCGCCACTATCGGCCCTTCCATCGGGCCGGTATGAAATGACCACCGGCACCTGGCCGCCGCCAATGTTGGCCACCGCCTTCGTTGGCCTGCGTTCGGGACTCAAATAGTTGAACGAAGCATGGGCCTCGGCCTCGATGTGTGGATGATTTTTGCGACGGGCCACATATTGCGCCAACTTGCGAGCTACGGGGATTTCGGCCTCGGGAGCCTCGCTCAGCGACACGCGAATGGTGTCGCCCATGCCGTCGATGAGCAGGCTGCCTATTCCGGCAGCACTCTTTATGCGCCCGTCTTCGCCCTCTCCGGCTTCGGTCACGCCAAGATGGAGCGGAAAGTCCATGCCCTCGCGCTCCATGACAGCACACAGCAGGCGCACCGAGCGCACCATCACTACCGTGTTGCTGGCCTTGATGGAAATGACAACATCGGCAAAACCCTCGCGCACACAAATTCGCAAAAACTCCATGCAGCTTTCAACGATGCCCTCGGGGGTGTCGCCATAGCGGCTCATGATGCGGTCGGAGAGCGAACCATGATTGACTCCTATTCGCAGGGCCGTATGGTGTTGCTTGCAAATGTCGAGAAGCTTTTTGAAACGGGTTTCGAGTCGCCTGAGTTCCTCGGCATATTCCTGGTCGGTATAATCAATGTGCTTAAACACACGGGCTGGATCGACATAGTTTCCTGGATTTACGCGCACCTTTTCCACATAGTGGGCTGCCACTTCGGCCACATTGGGATTGAAGTGTACGTCGGCCACGAGCGGGACGTCATAGCCCGCTGCGCGCAGCTTTTCGCGAATGGCTCGCAGGCTTTCGGCTTCGCGGGTGCCCTGTGTGGTGAGCCTCACATAGTCGGCTCCAGCCTCTACAATGGCTATACACTGGGCCACGCTTCCTTCTACGTCGTTAGTGTCGGTGGTGGTCATGCTTTGCAGCCTGACCGGATTCTTTCCGCCCATGGCGCTATTGCCAATGCGCACCTCGTGAGACTGGCGCGGCACATAATTGAACAATTCTCCCTCGGAATGGAATTTTTGCATATTCGCCTTATGTTTTTTTATGATTCAGGAAATAAACTGCCCTATGGCTCATACCAACAGTACGCAGGCTATGCCGCAGACCACCCCTATGAGTGCTCCATAGCCCACCTCGCTCAGGGTATGTTGCCTCAAAATGAGACGCGAGGAGCACACCAGTCCGCAAAGCAATATGCTCAGGCAGAGCCAAAGCGTGGGGTCGAAGGCAAAGATTTGTGAAAAGCCTATGATGGCACCGACTACGCCTCCCGAGGCAGCAGCATGTGTGCTCACCTTGAACCATGGATTGATGAGCGCACAAACAATCTGAATGGCAAGGGCGGCTACGATGATGCCTATGGTGAAGCGAGGCTGATGGGTGCGATACATCAGATAGAGCAACACGGCATAGCACGCAATGCTGAGCACATAGGGCACTACACGACGCTCGCGGGCCCCGAGCTGATGGCGTGTCCATCCGTTGAGGCGACGATAGGTATAGATAAAAAGTCGCGGCAATAAAACCGTGAAGAACCACACCATGAGCAGATAGACCACCTTGTAGCTCATGGGAAGCAAGTTCAGATAGCTAAAGACAAAAAGCACCGCAAAAGCCAGAACTGGCAGATAGAACGGTGAAAAGAGCAGCGAGATGACCTGCGCTGTGAGAATGATGATTTTATTGGTCGACATTTTTGCTGAATTACTTCTTCCTGGTTTGCTCTGCTGCAGGCGAAGGGACGATTTCCTTGCGGAGCCGCGCCACGGGAAAACCCATTTGCTCCCGATATTTGGCCACCGTGCGCCGCGCCACGGGAAAACCCTTTTCGCGCAGCTTGCGGCCCAGCAATTCGTCGCTGTCGGGGTTGGTCTTGTCTTCGGTTTCGAGCATTTCGCGCAGAGCCAGTTTAACCTTGCGCGTTGACATTTCCTCGCCGTCGTCGGTGGTGAGCTGATTGGAGAAAAAGAACTTGAGCGGATAGATAGAATAGGGGGTCTCTACATACTTGCTGCCTGTTACTCTCGAAACCACCGACACATCTACCTGAGCCCGCTGCGCCACGTCCTTTAGCACCATGGGCCGAAGCAGGGCCTCGTCCTCGTCGTTTTCGAAGAAATCGTGCTGTAGGGCCACAATGGTGCGCATAATGGAAAGCAGCGTGAGGTTGCGACGACGCACCATGTTGATGAAGTTCTGGGCCGACTCCACCTTTTGCTTGGCATAGGTATAAGCCTCCTGCTGTTGGCGCGAGAGCAACTTTTTGTGGGTGGCATATTGCTTGATGCTGTCGCGAAAAGCGCGGCTCACGCGAAGCTGGGGCATGTTGTCGTTGTTAAGGCTCACATACACGTTTTTCTCATCGTCAACGTATACTCTGAAATCGGGCACTACGGTGGGTGCAGCCTGCCCAACCCCTTCTCCAAAGGCACTCCCAGGCGAAGGATTGAGATGAGTGAGCAGACGTATCACGCCTTCATACACCTCGTCGTTACCTCCGAGACGCTGACGAATAATATCCCAATGCTTGGCCGTAAAGTGCTGAAAGTATTTGTCGATGACAAGCAGGGCCTCTTGCCTATAGGGTGTTTCGCGGTCCATGCTAAGCACCTGAAGACGCAGACATTCCTGCAGGTTTCGCGCTCCAATGCCAGTGGGTTCAAACTGCTGAAGAACCTTGAGCAGACGCTCCAATTCAGAAACGCTGGTTTCGATGTTCTGATAGATTAGGAGCTCATCGCAAAGAGTCTGGAGGTCCTTGCGCAGAAAACCGTCGTTATCGAGCGAACCGATGAGATATTCCATCACTTCGCGCTCATGGTCGGTGAGCTCGTACTCGCCAATCTGATCGCGCAACTGGTCGTAGAAAGAGCGTTCGCCACTATAGGGAATTTCGCGCTGCTCTGCGTTGGCATCGATGCGAGCCTGCAGATACGACGGCATGTCGTCTTCGGTGAGATAATCGCCCATTTCGTCGATTTCGTCGCTGCGCACTTCGGGACCAAAGTCGTCGTCCGTGCTTTCGGCGCCCTCGCCGGAGTCATCGGTGTCTTCTCCCGCCTCGTCATAATCGGCGTCGTGCTCGTCGCCATCGGCTTCCTCGAGAGCCGAATTTTCCAACATTTCGTTTTGCACACGTTCTTGCAAATCAATCTCTGAGAGTTCAATAAGCCGCGCCAACGCCACCTGTAGCGACGATAGCGTTTGCACTTGCTGTTCGGTTTGTTCCTGAACGAGTTTCTGAGGCATGAAATGAAGAAAGGTTTTGGTGCGGAGGACGGGCTATGATGATTTAGCCATGAAACCGCCCTGTCATTTTATTTTACGGTGTCTATCAATTCGGCTATGCCCACAAGTCTTTGCTCGCCCGACATCATGTTTTTGAGCGTAATTTTTCCACTCTCGAGTTCGCTTTCGCCCACAAGGGCTACAAAAGGAATGCACTTGGCATTGGCATAGCTCATTTGCTTTTTGGGCTTGGCTGCATCGGGATAGACCTCTGTGGGAATGCCGGCCCATCGTGTTTGGGCAGCATATTCCATGCATTTAGCAGCCTCGCGCTCACCAAAGTTTACGAAGAAGAGCTTTGCCACCGAAATGTTGCCTTTCGGATAGAGGTCGAGCTGATTGAGCACGTCATAGATGCGGTCGGCACCAAACGATATGCCCACTCCGCTAATGCCCGGCATGCCGAAAATGCCCGTCAGGTTGTCGTAGCGTCCGCCACCGGCTATGCTGCCTATTTCCACATCGACCGCCTTCACCTCGAAAATGCAACCAGTATAATAATTGAGACCGCGAGCCAACGTGAGGTCGAGCTCCACCCTATTGTGCAGGGCCAAGGTTTCAAGAATGCTCAGCACGTAGCGAACTTCTTCTACTCCTTTTTCCCCTATTTCGCTCTCGCTGAGCACAAGGGCTATTTGTTCCAGTTTTTCTTTGTTGGTGCCGCTCAACTGCAAAATGGGCTGCAATTTGTCGACAGCTTCTTGAGACAGGCCTCCGGCTAGGAGTTCGGCATTCACGTTGTCGAGCCCAATCTTGTCGAGCTTGTCGATGGCCACGGTAATGTCGACAATCTTGTCGGGGGCTCCAATGACCTCGGCTATGCCCGAAAGAATTTTACGGTTGTTGATTTTTATGGCTACAGCTATGTCGAAGTGCGTAAACACGGTGTCAATGATTTGCACGAGCTCTACCTCGTTGAGAAGCGACTCACTGCCCACTACATCGGCATCGCACTGATAGAATTCGCGATAGCGTCCTTTTTGCGGACGGTCGGCACGCCAAACGGGCTGAATCTGATAGCGCTTGAAAGGCAGCTGAATTTCATCGCGATGTTGCACCACATAGCGAGCAAAGGGCACGGTGAGGTCATAGCGCAATCCTTTTTCACAGAGATGCGAGGTTATCCGACCCAAGTTGCGCTCAGCAATTTCTTCGGGTGTGGTTTTGGCCAGGAAATCTCCCGAATTAAGAATTTTGAAGAGAAGTTTGTCGCCCTCTTCGCCATATTTTCCCATGAGCGTGCTCAGGTTTTCCATGGCCGGCGTCTCGATTTGCCGATATCCGTAGAGCGAATACACCGAACGGATGGTGTTAAAAATATAGTTGCGTTTCGCCATTTCAACAGGCGAAAAATCGCGAGTCCCCTTTGGGATGGATGGTTTGTTAGCCATATTTTTTTTGCTTATTTTGCTGCAAAGTTAGCCAAGGAGGGTGGCGCGACAAAGAAAAAGGGCGATTTTTTGTGCCAACAGCCCTTCGCATAAGGCCGTTTCTACATATGGAAAGAATTATCTGTCTGAATTTATGAAAAACAGCACCTTTTTGGGGTCACATCCCGAATTATTCGCATTTTTTTACTAATTTTGCGGCCGATAACGCATAAAGGTGGACAGATTTGGCTGCTTGCAACCACGATAAAAAATGCTAAAACGACAAGAGAAGCGTTCTTGTAACCATACTGATTTGTTTTTCAGAAATCTTTTCTCATAAGAACGCCTCAATATAGTTTTCTCGCATTCTTTCTTGTCTTGCTGCACAGCAGTTCTCCCTCCGAAATTCTTACGAACGGGAGTTATTTGTCATCACCTCATTGGTTGCGTTGGCAAACGAAGTCACAATTATTTAAGACATTTATTCACATACACAAGAAACATGTATCTTTTCACATCTGAATCTGTTTCGGAAGGCCATCCCGACAAGGTGGCCGACCAAATTTCGGACGCTGTGCTCGATGCCCTGCTTGCACAAGACCCAAATTCCAAAGTGGCTTGCGAAACTCTTGTCACAACCGGCCAGGTAATCATTGCAGGCGAAGTGAAGTCGCAAGGCTACGTTGACCTGCCGTCCATCGTGCGCCGCACCATTGGCAAAATTGGCTACACGAAGGATAATTATTATTTTTGTGCCGACTCATGCGGCGTATTGAGCGCCATTCATGAGCAGAGCCCCGACATTAACCGCGGAGTAGACCGTGCCACCCCCATGGAACAGGGTGCGGGCGATCAGGGCATGATGTTTGGCTATGCCAACAACGAAACCGACACGTTCATGCCCCTTCCCCTGTCGTTGGCCCACGACTTGGTGGCCGTCTTGGCCGACATTCGTCGCGAAGGCAAGCAAATGACCTACCTGCGCCCCGACTCAAAGAGTCAGGTAACCATTGAATACGACGACAACGGACATGCCACGCGCATTGACACCATTGTTGTATCGACCCAACACGACGAGTTCATCAGCGCCGATGAAGCAGGAAGCCAGGAGGTCGCCGACAAGTTGATGCTCGAGCAAATTCGCCGCGACGTTGAAGAGATACTGATACCCCGTGTGCTTCGCGACCGTGTGAAGACTCCCGAGGTGCGTGCCCTCTTTGAGCAAGGCCACATAAAATACTATGTGAATCCTACCGGCAAGTTTGTCATTGGCGGTCCTGCCGGCGACACAGGCCTCACGGGGCGCAAAATTATTGTCGACACCTATGGCGGAAAGGGTGCTCACGGCGGCGGTGCCTTTTCGGGCAAAGACCCCTCGAAGGTAGATCGCTCGGCGGCCTATGCAGCCCGCCACATAGCCAAAAACATGGTGGCCGCAGGAGTAGCCGACGAAATGCTGGTGCAGCTGAGCTATGCCATCGGCGTGGCTGAACCCATCAGTGTATACGTCAACACCTATGGCCGCAGCCATGTGTCGCTTAGCGACGGCGAAATAGCTCAGCGTGTGGCCAGCCTGTTCGATCTCAGGCCACGGGCCATCGAAGAGCGCCTGAAGTTGCGCCATCCCATCTATGAAGAAACGGCCAGCTATGGCCACATGGGGCGCCATCCGCAAGTGGTAAAGAAACATTTTGTGGGCCTTAACGGCGAAAACGTGGAGTGCGAAGTAGAACTCTTCACATGGGAAAAGCTCGACTACGTGGACCGCATACGCAAAGAATTCTTTTAAAAACAAGAACCTAAAGCAATGAATATTCTTACCTACTCTGCATCGAGCGGAAAAGTGCCCCAACAATATGTGGACGCCGCCACCACACTGGCCCGGCTCATGGCTCAGGAGGGGCATACCCTTATCAACGGTGGCGGACGCACCGGACTGATGGGCGCACTGACCGACGCCATCATTGAGTCCGGCGGAAAGGCAATCGGCGTCATTCCGCAATTTATGGTAAACAACAACTGGCAGCACAATGGCATGACACAACTCATCGTCACCGAAAACATGCACGAACGCAAGGAGCAGATGTCGCGACTATCCGATGCCGTGATTGCACTACCTGGCGGTGTGGGGACTATGGAAGAAATGCTCGAAATCATCACTTGGAAACAACTGGGGCTATATCTCAAGCCCATTGTGGTTTTCAATATCGACGGCTACTACGATGCCCTGCTAAGCCAGCTTCGCCGCGCCATCGACGAAAACATTATGCGTCCGCTCCACAACGACCTGTGGCGCGTGGCCAGCACACCGGCCGAAGCGCTCGAACTGGCCAAGACCACCCCGCTTTGGGACCCTTCGTTCACCAAATTGGCCGCCATTTGACACGTTTCAAACAAACAACACACCATATAAATATTATGAAGAAAATAATCGCTACCACAAACGCCCCAGCCGCCATCGGTCCCTATAGCCAGGCCATTGAATCAGGCGGCATGGTTTTCGTCTCAGGGCAATTGCCCATCAACCCTGCCACCGGCAATTTCGAAGAGGGAGGCATCCGCGAGCTGACGCGTCGCTCGCTGACCAATATGCAACACATATTGGAGGAGGCAGGCCTAAGCATGGACAACGTGGTGAAAACCACCGTTTTATTAGCCGATATGAACGACTTTGCCGAAATGAACGCCGTTTATGCCGAGTTCTTTCCCGAAGCCTGCCCTGCCCGCTCGGCCTTTGCAGTGAAAACACTGCCCAAGGGAGCGCGTGTAGAAATT
This sequence comes from uncultured Bacteroidales bacterium, assembly GCA_902796835.1. Classification (GTDB taxonomy): domain Bacteria; phylum Bacteroidota; class Bacteroidia; order Bacteroidales; family Bacteroidaceae; genus Alloprevotella. The sequence goes on along the minus strand of CADBQP010000030.1, from coordinate 6,367 downwards.
GAATGCATCGCCGTCAGATAAAATCACTGCTCGAAGAAAAGATGAAACACATCGGAGTATTCCTTTCGGCCCGCGATAATTTAGACCCACACTACACCTGCCTCACCCGTGAGGTGGGGCAATGGATAGGAAAAACCGGCCGCACTCTTGTATATGGCGGTTCGCGCTGCGGACTCATGGAGGTGTTAGCCCAGGCCACCAAGCAGGCAGGCGGCACGGTGTGGGGGGTAGTGCCCCATATCATTACGGAACGCCAACTCGAAAGCCCCTGTATGGACCGTAAGTTTCCGTGCAAGGACCTCAACGAGCGCAAGCAAATCCTCATGGAGCAGAGCGACATCATTCTGGCACTGCCTGGCGGCATAGGCACTCTCGACGAAATTTTTACCATTCTTGGCGTCAGCGCCATAGGCCTGCCTGGAGCCAAAACCGTGGTGCTCTATAATGCCGACGGAAGCTGGGATAAACTCATCGAACTTTTAGACGAACTACACGCCAAACACTTCTTGCGCGACAGCTACTGCGAGCGCCTCAAAGTAGCATCTTCGGTCGAAGAGCTCGAAGTGTTCTGCCAAAACAAATAGCTCATTCCACAAACAAAAGAATATCAATGGTACTTAACTATATTTGGATTGCATTCTTCCTCATCGCATTCCTCATTGCCACCATCCGCCTGGTGTTTTTTGGCGATGTCGACGTATTTCCGGCCATCGTCAATTCTACCTTTGACACCTCAAAAACGGCCTTCGAAATTTCGCTGGGTCTCACAGGAGTGCTATCGCTTTGGCTGGGAATCATGAAAATTGGCGAAAAGGGAGGCATCGTTAATGCCCTGGCTCGCGTGCTGAGCCCAGTCTTCGAAAAACTGTTTCCCGAAATTCCACGTAACCACCCTGTCATAGGAAACATTTTCATGAACATTTCGGCCAACATGCTCGGACTCGACAATGCGGCCACTCCTCTTGGACTCAAAGCCATGGAGGGACTGCAAGAACTCAACTCGAAAAAGGACACAGCATCAAACCCAATGATTATGTTTCTGGTGCTCAACACTTCGGGCCTCACCATCATTCCCGTGAGCATTCTGGTCTATCGGGCTCAGATGGGAGCCGCACAGCCCACCGACGTGTTTATCCCCATTCTGCTGGCCACCTTCTTTTCCACACTGGCCGGCATCGTTGCCACCTCGCTCTATCAGCGCATCAATCTGTTCAATCGCACCTTGCTCCTCACGTTGGGTGGCGTGTCGCTCTTTGTGGCCGCCATCATTTGGGGCATGAGCAGCCTCAGCAATGCTATGATGGGCACAGTGAGCACCACTGCAGCCAACGTGTTGCTACTGCTCATCATCATCGGGTTCATCCTGGCCGGACTGCGCAAACGCGTCAACGTCTACGAAGCCTTTGTCGAAGGGGCCAAAGAGGGCTTCACCACCGCAGTGCGCATCATTCCCTATCTGGTGGCCATTCTGGTGGCCATCGGAGTGTTTCGTGCTTCGGGGGCCATGGACTGGCTCATCCACGGCATTGAATGGATTGTTTCGATGATGGGCATAGACACTCAGTGGGTGGAAGCACTGCCCACAGCCATCATGAAGCCGCTCAGCGGAAGCGGGGCACGCGGCATGATGGTCGATGCCATGCAAACCTATGGCGCCGACTCCTTTGCCGGACGTCTAAGCTGCATCTTCCAGGGCAGCACAGACACCACCTTCTATGTGCTGGCTGTATATTTTGGCAGCGTGGGCATTTCAAGAACGCGCCATGCCGTCACCTGCGGCTTGCTGGCCGATTTGGCAGGCATCATTGCGGCCATTGCCATTGCATATCTATTCTTCGGATAGAAACAGCAAACCATGAGTGAGCCACAAAGACATAAGACTTCTTCAGCACCACGAACCGAGGGTGTGAAATATGTGGGGTCAAAGCTCCGGCTCATTCCCCACATCATGCACCTTGTAGAGCCGCTCGGTGCGCAAACGGCACTCGATGCCTTCAGTGGCACCACTCGTGTGGCACAGGCCTTTGCACAATGTGGGCTCCACACCCATGCCAACGACCTGGCCGTGTGGTCCGAAGTGTTCGGAAACTGCTACCTCATAGCCAATAAGCCCGAGGCCTATTACCTCGAACTCATCGACCACCTCAATGCACAGCCAGGCCACGAAGGATGGTTCACTCAGCACTATGGCGGATTGCCCCACGAGCATAAGAAGCCTTTTCAGGCACACAACACGATGAAAATCGATGCCATACGCGAGGAAATAGACCGACTGGATTTGGAATGGACCGACCGCTGTGTGCTGCTCACCAGCCTCATGCTGGCCATGAACGCTGTAGACAACACCTTGGGACACTTTGCGGCCTACCTGTCGGAATGGGCACCACGCTCCTACCGCTCGCTGACACTCACACTGCCCCGAAAGTTTCGCATCACCACCCACAACCGCGTCAGTCGGGCCGACGCCCTCGAGGCCGTCAGCCAATATCACGACTTGGCATACCTTGACCCTCCCTATGGCTCAAACAATGCCAAGATGCCGCCAAGCCGAGTGCGCTATGCCGCCTACTATCACCTGTGGAAGACGCTCGTGCTCAACGACCGCCCCACCACTTTCGGAAAGGCCGTGCGACGCACCGACAGCAGCGACAAGGACACCGCTTCGCGCTTTGAGGATTTTCGGTCCGACGACGAAGGACAACCCTTGGCACTCAAGGCCATAGACCAACTCATTGCGGCCACCAATGCACGCCATGTCGTTCTGTCCTACAGTTCAGGAGGCAGGGCCGACAAAGACGACCTCATAGACATCCTGAAACAAAACGGTAAACTGCTTCAGGCTCTCGAAATCGACCACCGGCGCAACGTCATGGCCTCAATGACCTGGACGGGCCATTGGGCAAACTCGAAGGCTGCTCATAAAGAATATCTCTTTTTATTGGAACGTTCTTAACCTAAACCTGCATGGCACAACTTAAATCTCTTGCAAAAGACACTGTCATCTACGGACTTAGCAGCATAGTGGGGCGATTTCTGAACTATCTGCTCACCCCGCTCTATACCCATCAACTGGCAGCCAATTCCGGCGAATATGGCATCGTCACCGAAATGTATAGCTACACGGCCCTCATGCTGGTGTTGCTCACCTTCGGAATGGAGACCACCTTCTTCCGCTTCATCAACAAACACGAGGAATACAACCCCATGCATGTCTATTCCACCACCCTCATTGCCGTGGCAAGCGTGGGAGTGGCATTCGTGGCTATCGTCCTGGCCTGCCTGAGCGGCATTGCCAGTTTCCTCGACTATACGGCCCATCCTGAATACATTGCCGTGATGGCAGTATGCGTGGCCGTCGATGCCTTTTTATGCATTCCCTTTGCCTATTTGCGCTATCAACGCAAGGCCGTGAAATTTGCTTCGCTCAAGCTTTTCAACATTGCGCTGAGCATTGTCCTCAACCTGCTTTTCTTCTATTTCTTGCCGCTTTGGGTCGAGGGTTTCGAAATCAGAGTGGGCAACGTGTTCTACATCAACCTCTTCTGCACCCTCATTCTCCTGCCCCTGCTCAGTCGCGAACTTAGAGGCTTCCCCTGGGTATTCGACAAGCGGCTGATGCGCAAAATGTGGCAATATGCCTGGCCAATACTCCTGCTCGGCATTGCCGGCATTCTCAACCAAACGGCCGATAAAATCATCTTTCGCCATCTCGTCACGGGCGAAGAGGGAAAGGTGCAACTTGGTGTCTATGGAGCCTGCGTAAAGATTGCCATGATCATGGCCATGATCACACAAACCTTCCGCTATGCCTACGAACCCTTCGTCTTTGCAGGCGAAAAGGATAAAGACAGCAAGCAAACCTATGCCAGGGCCATGAAGTATTACCTCATTTTCACGTTGCTGGCATTCCTCATCGTAGTGGCCTACCTCGACATTCTTAAATACATCATTGCGGCCGACTACTGGCAGGGGCTGCGCGTGGTGCCCATCGTCATGGCCGCCGAAATCATGATGGGGGTCTATTTCAACCTCTCGTTCTGGTATAAACTCATCGACCGCACCATCTGGGGCGCCTGGTTTTCCGGTATAGGATGTGCCGTGCTCATTGCCATCAACATTGTGTTCATACCCATCTATGGCTACATGGCATGCGCATGGGCTGGATTTGCCGGCTATGCCACGTCGATGGTGCTGAGCTATTTCGTAGGGCAGAAATACTACCCCATCGACTATCCGCTCAAAAGCATGGGAGCCTATGTGCTCATCACACTCTTCTTCTTTACCGCCATGCAGATGGTGCCCGCCGAATGGCCCCTGTGGCTCCGCCTGTCAGTCAACACGCTTTGCATTGTGCTCTTCATTGCCCATGTGGTCCACTATGATTTTCCCCTGCAAAGCCTACCCGTCGTAGGAAAGTATTTCAGAAAATGACAACACACCACCCTGAATCACCCACCCCACAAACGGCCACACTCTCCAACGGTTTACAAGTCATTGTGCAACACACCAATGACTCCGTGGTCTATTGCGGCTACGTCTTGCGCATCGGCACCCGCTCCGAGCAAGCCAACGACCTGGGAATGGCCCACTTCATTGAACACATGACCTTCAAGGGCACCCATCGTCGGACGGCACATCAAATAAATTCAGCCCTCGAGCATGTGGGTGGCGAACTCAACGCCTTCACCAGCAAACAAGAAACCGTGTTCACGGCCACTGTTCTCAAAGACGACTTCCGCCTGGCAGTCGATGTGCTCACCGACATCATTTTCCACAGCACCTTCCCGCAGCACGAAATCAACAAAGAAGTCGAAGTGATTTGCGACGAAATCGACAGCTATCTCGATTCGCCGGCCGAACTCATTTTCGACGACTTCGAACGCATCGTCTTCGAAGGCCATCCCCTGGGACGCGACATCCTGGGACAGGCAGACCGCCTGCGCTCCTACACCACGGCCGATGCCCTCCACTTTGCGCGACATCTATACCGCCCCGAAAATGCCATATTCTATGTATATGGCAACGCCGACTTCAAACAAACAATCGCACTGCTCGAAAAAACATTTTCCAAATACCCCACCGAACCATACCCCACACAAGCCTACACTCCCCTTGCCATGCCCGCGCCCAAAACATTTCTGGGAGGCGGAAGCCCACACACCATATATAAACATACCCACCAGGCCCACATCGTAGTGGGCACTGCACGGCTCACCAGCCTCCAGGAAAACATCTATCCCCTGCTCCTGCTCAACAATATCATTGGCGGACCCTGCATGAACTCTCTCCTGGGCATCGCACTACGCGAACGAACGGGTCTTGTCTACACAGTGGAGTCGGCCCTGAGCCGATATGTGGACTACTGTGTGTGGAATGTCTATCTTGGCTGCGACCCCGCCGATGTAGGCCGTTGCCTCAAAATTGTGCGCCGCGAAATGAACAAACTCTGTCAACGGCCACTCAGCCCCTCGCGCCTCAAAGCTGCAAAGCGCCAGTTTATAGGACAATACAACATTGGCTGCGATCAGCGCGAGAACTATGCCATCAACATGGGCAAGGAATTTGCCTTCTTCGGAAGCCATCGCAGTAAGAGCCATGTGGCTGGGTGCATTGAATCCATCAGCGCCGAAGAATTGCAACAATGCGCCCAGCAAATCTTCAATCCCAACGTGCTAACCACCCTCATCTACCAATAAAAGCCATGCCCCACCCTCTCGACTCCTTCCAATTCTGCCCGCGTTGCGGCAGCAACCATTTTCTGGCAAACGATGAGCGCTCCAAAAAATGTGGCCAATGCGGCTTCACCTACTACCACAATGCTTCGGCCTCCACAGCAGCCTTCATCACCAACGAGGCGGGCCAACTGCTCGTGTGCCGCAGGGCTTTGGAGCCAGCATGCGGCACCCTCGACTTGCCCGGAGGCTTTGTCAATCCAGGCGAAACGCTCGAAGAGGCCTGCCTGCGCGAAGTGGCCGAAGAAACTGGGTGCAAGGCACACATTGAGGCCTATCTTTTTTCTCTATCAAACACTTATCGCTACAGCCAATTCGACGTGCACACCACCGACGCCTTTTTTGCCGTAAAGCTTGAACCCCTGGACACACCTCAAGCTGCCGACGATGCTGCCGAAGTTTTTTGGATGCCGCTCAACGAAGTGGTGCCACAACTTTTCGGACTCAAATCGGTGAGCCAGGCAGTAGAAAAATTCCTCTCCGGACAACGTTGAAACGCACTCGCGAACTGTTAAATTTTATTTTTTCAAAAAATTTCACTTCGCCACTGGCTTCTCAGGCTGGCGAAGTGTTTTTTGTCTGCGAAAAGTCGCGAAAAGTTGACAGCCCATATCGCGCGTGCGTATCTTTGCCGT